>JACAEP010000101.1 GCA_013388795.1 Chloroflexota bacterium
ACTTGATGCTAAGACGATTCATTGGGGCGAATTTGGAAGTTTTGAAAAACAATCCAATTCACAGACAGTCAAATGATCCTAGAATCAAGAAATTGGTGAACTCAACGCTTCAAGAATTGGAAGAAATCAAAGAAAATGTTCATAAAACAATCTTGTCGGATTTTTTGCCGCTTATTAAAGACATATCTAAGATTGACGAAATCAGCCAGAAAATTTGACTCTTCGGGTTATCCAATAAAAATATATGAGCCACTTATACCAATAACGTCGAGCGAACTTCAAGCGTTAAGAAGGGCATATTGGCAGGAACTACAACTAGATTCTCACCCGCTGTTTGATTTGTATTTTCTGCAAATTGCTCACGCTCAAACAATCGGCTATCCAGAGGAGATTAATTTAAAGAGACAGTTGCTTTCAGTTGGCAGGGCAACTTTTAAGACCATTGATATATGGCGGCAACTCCTGTTTGGGAACGCCCAAGAAGGCAAAGAATATATCCTAGGAAGTCGTCCTTTAACGAATGAAGACAAGTCTTTGCGGGAGTTTCTAAGATTAATTGTGGAAAGGTATTTTCGGGAAGATTGGCGTGATGTTGTTAGCGATGTCGTTGACCTTGGTGTTGATTTTGGTTTAACAATTGCTCAAACTGGCGTTTTAGGATGGCGTGACGCGGTAATTCAAATAGTTTTGTTACGCGGAAAAAAACTTGTTGTTGAAAGTTTGACGGAAACTAATTCACCCCTTGAAAAGAGGGTTTTTAAAGGGGCTTTAGGCTCATTTCTAATATTTTTTGTTTGTCTTTTGTTGATTGCCAGCCCTGTGCTGTCTATGGGTTTAATAAAATTATTTTTTTCTTCCACAGATGAAGAAATTACTTTGCCTCAGATAATAATAACTGTTACAAAGGATTTATTGCCTACGGCAACTTCTTATGTGACACCCTCTCCGATAATTGAGCCAATTATTACAATTGAATCCCCCTCTGTTACAGAGATTCCGATGTTGGTTACTGCGGAGGTGCGACTCGTAAATGAGGAGGGCGGACCAAGTTATTGCATGTATGTGGTTCAGCCTGGAGATAGCATTCAAAGTGTAGCATCGAGATTTAATGTTACAGAACAAAGCATTCAGACTCAAAATCCGCATGTCGCTGCAGGTGTTTTTGTGATCAACCAAGCAGTAATGGTCAACTCGCCTTGTTGTACTCCAATTGGAGGAAAAGGATTTTCGTATACCGTTCAGAAGAATGATAATTTATATAGCTTATCAAGAACCTTTTCTACGTCAATAGAGGCTGTAGCTTCGGCAAATAATCTACATGCTCCTTGGTATATACAAACAGGGCAAATGTTATGTATCCCATTTCCTTAATTTTATGTTAGGAGCTTTCGTATTCCCTACTTTTCCAAAACAACACAACCAAAATCCCAACCAACAACACAACCGTCACTGCCAACCCGCCCTCGGGACCGAACTCGCCGCCGGTGAGCCAGTCTGCGCCGGTTTCCATCAGGTTGATGAGGGTGCCACCTTCGGCGTCGGTGCCGCTGACTTGGAAGCCGAAGAAGTTGCCTTGAACCCAGTTCCAGACGCTGTGCAAAGCGCTGATGCCCCACATGGAGCCTTCGCGCATGGCGTACAGACCAGCGAACACGCCGAACAATGCCAGGTTGACGAGGGCGATGGCGCTTAAACCTGGGTTGAGTCCATGCAGGAGGGCGAAGATGAGGGAGGAGATCAACAAGCCAAGCCACGGCTTGTAGCGCGCCCCAATGACAGGCAAGACCCAGCCGCGAATGAGCACTTCTTCCGCGCCGCCTTGAACGATCCAGCCGATCAGGACGAGCAGCACACCTGCGACGGCGGCGAAGCCTTGTTTGAATGGCTCACCTTGCTCAAATGAGACACTACCGGACAAAGCCAGAATTCCAACCGAGCCTGCGAACATCAATGCGCCGATGGCAAATCCGCGCCCGTATTGGGAGAGGGCGTTTTTAGCTTCATAACCAAGCGTCCAAAAGGGACGTTTCTCCACCCACTTGAGCCATGCCCAAAGAATGGCATATACCAAAACGAACGCAAAGATCAATTGCATTCCCATCCACAGCCCAGCTATGGTGTTGGGGATGCCCGCCAGTGAGACGCCGTTCTCGGTAAAGCCGTAGATCAGCCCAAGCACAACCATAAGGGGAATCACCCCGGATTGGGCGACAAGCGCAAAAATGAAGGATAGCGGAATGACCGCTGCAATGTGGGTGAGGCGCTGCCCCTGGCGGGCGAGGTCGAAGAGTTTGCTATTGTTGAACCAGTGCATGAGAAGACTCCTTGGATGTGTGTGGTTGAAGGTTTAGGGGTAGAGGTTGAAAGTTTATTAACCTTCAACTTTCAACCTGTAACGTGCAACCCGCTAACTCAAATTACAAGATTATACGCCCCGCGCGGGAATTGGTTGCGCCCATGATAAAATTACACTCCTATGCAACCGTCTCTTGAAAAATTACGCAAATTCTTCCGGCTCGAACACGAAAATAAATACGAAAATACCGCCATCATCGGCGGGCTGGCCAAAATGCTCGATTATTGGGAAGGGGAAGCCCGCGCCGATGGCGTGGCAGAAGAAGTGATTCAAGCTGTCGTTTCGCGTTTGCAGGGCTATGAAAAGCTTAGCCCTACCGGGCGCGCGGATTCGCTTAAAGGCTTGTGGAAGCGTATTGGTGAGACGTACCCCGAAGCCGGGCAAAAGCCCAAAGGGCAGCCCCAGCCGCAGAAACAGAGGCAGGCTCCCCGTCAGGAGCGAAGCGGGGATGTGGCGCAGGCAACGGTGGATAACGCTGAAGCGGCTCCGGCGCAGAATCAGAGTCAGCCGAAGCCGAAGCCGAAGCCTCCACAGCCGCATCAACAAAAACATCGGCAGGCTTCGCCGCAGCGGTTTGAGTCGGCGACAAGCGCCAAGCACAGCCAGACTCCTGCCGCGCTGAATGCCCCATTGACAGTCTTGAATGGGGTGGGGTCAAAGAATGCCGAGTCGTTGGAGAAGCTGGGCATGAAAACGCTCGGCGATATGTTGTATTACTTTCCGCGCCGCTATGAAGATTATTCACTGCTCAAGCCGATCAATGCGTTGATGTATAACGATGTGGTGACGGTGTTGGGCACGATCCAAAGCGTGCATAACCGACCGATCCGTGGCGGCAAGCAAAATATTATTGAAGTGATCCTTTCAGATGGAACGAGCGCGTTGAAGGTTTCGTTCTTCAATCAACCCTGGTTGATGAATCGTTTCAAAGCGGGTGATGCCATTTCCGTTTCGGGCAAGATCGATCAATATCTTGGGCGTCTTGTGATGAATAGCCCCGATTGGGAACCTGTGGAAATGGAAAATCTGCATACCAATCGCATTGTGCCGATCTATTCGCTCACAGAGCGCATTACGCAAAAATGGCTGCGCAATCAAATGAAGCAGGTGGTTTCGTATTGGGCGCCCGCCGTGGTGGATGCGCTGCCCGATGCAATCAAACGCGCAGCAGGCTTGGTTTCATTGGGAGAGGCGCTCACACAGGCGCATTTTCCCGACTCGCAAGCGCGGCTCAAACAGGCGCGGGAACGCCTTGCCTTTGACGAAATTTTTTATTTGCAAATGGGTGTGCTGCGCCAAAAACGGGATTGGCAGGAAGTGGAAGGCAGGCGCTTCACCGTCTCAGACGAGTGGCTGGGTGCCCGTTTAGCGGCTTTACCCTTCACCCTGACTTCTGCCCAGCAAGAAGCCCTCAACGATATTCGCCGCGATCTTGACGCGGGCAAGCCGATGAATCGACTCATCCAGGGCGATGTCGGTTCGGGCAAGACGGTCGTTGCTGCCTTGGGCACAAGCATGGTGGTTGCCAATGGGGCGCAAGCCGCCGTCATGGCGCCGACTTCCATTTTGGCGGAACAGCACTATCGTAACTTCACGAATTTACTGGCTGGCGAAAGCGGATTCTTGCAAAAGGACGAGATCCGTCTGCTGGTGGGCAATACCACTGAAAGCGAGAAAGAAGCGATTCGCGCTGGCTTGGCGGATGGTTCGATAAAAATTGTGATCGGCACTCATGCCGTCATTGAGCCGGATGTGCAGTTCAAGGAATTGCAATTTGTGGTCATTGATGAACAGCATCGCTTCGGTGTGGAGCAACGCGCCGAGTTGCGAAGCAAAGGCACCAACCCGCATCTATTGGTGATGACAGCCACTCCTATTCCACGCTCACTGGCGTTGACTGTATTCGGTGACCTTGATATTTCGGTGATGGATGTGATGCCGGTTGGCAGGCAGCCGATTGCCACCTTTGTGCTTCGCCCGCAAGAACGGGAACGGGCGTACACGATGATCCGCTCACAGGTGAAGAATGGCAATCAGGCTTTTATTGTCTATCCGCTGATTGATGAGAATGAGAAGCTGGATGTTCGCGCGGCGGTGGATGATTTTGAGACGCTGTCCAGGCAGGTCTTCCCTGAATTGAAACTCGGTTTGCTGCATGGGCGCATGAAACCCAGCGAAAAAGACGAAGTGATGCTGAAGTTCCGCGATAAGGAATATGACATTCTGGTTTCGACAACGGTCATCGAAGTGGGTGTGGATGTGCCCAACTCGACGTTGATGTTGATCGAAGGCGCGGATCGTTTTGGTTTGGCCCAGCTTCACCAGTTGCGCGGACGTGTGGGGCGCGGCTCGGTGGCGTCCACTTGTTTGCTCATCCCTACGCGTGAAGAAGCAACTGAGAATGAACGTCTGCAGGCAATGGCGACGACGAACAATGGTTTTGAACTCGCCGACCTCGACCTTAAATTGCGCGGCCCCGGCGAATTCCTCGGCACGCGTCAGGCGGGCTTTGCGTCTTCGTTGCAGATGTCCAGTATTACGGATGTGGCGCTGATCGAAAAGGCGCGGGAACAGGCGAAGGCATTGTTCGAGCGCGACCCGTATCTCAGCCAACCTGAACATGCTTTGCTGGCAGAATCTTTTGAGCGCTTCTGGAAGGGGACGACGAGCGATGTGAGTTAGTTGGGTAGCTAGACAGTTGAATGGTTAAGTAGTTAATGAGAAAATGCGCTACGAAACGAGATAACTATTGAAACGCCCAATTATGAAAGTATCAAACTAAAGGACCACAAACCCAAATGGTTAGAGCCTTATTCCCCGGAACGTTCGACCCCATCCATTACGGTCATATGGATATTGCCAACCGCGCCTCAAAACTGTTCGATGAAGTGGTGATGGCAGTCTATGACAAGCCGTTGAAAAACTTGTTGTTTTCGCCCGAACAACGCATTTCGCTGGCGCAAGAGTCATTCAGCGATACCCCCAAGATCAAGGTTACCGGTTACAGCGGTTTGACCATTGAATTTGCACAGAAGATTCAGGCGCAGGTGATTGTGCGTGGCTTGCGCGTGTTCTCGGATTTTGAGTTTGAATTCCGCATGGCGCTGGCAAATCAACGTTTGGCTGGAGAGGCGGTGGAGACAGTGGCGCTAATCACAGCGGAGCAGCATACCTTCCTTTCTTCTTCCACGGTGCGAGAGATTGCCATGCTCAATGGGGATGTCTCCAGCATGGTGCCGCCGCATGTGGAATATGCGCTCAAGGCAAAGGTTGCCCAAATGGGCGAGCAGTCTGTGCCGAATGCCCTGAGGGATTAATGTGCTAGAATTAAAGAAATTGCTTCCAAATTGCGAGTGACCTATGGATATTCTTCAACTAATTGACCGCCTGGAAGAACTCTTCGACGAGGCAAAGTCCGTGCCTTTCACCCATAATATTGTTGTGGATGAAGACCGCATCTTTGAATTGATCGACGAGATGCGCATTGCCATTCCTGAGGAGGTGAAAAAGGCGCAGCAACTTGTCGCCCAGCGGGATCGCGTCATGGCGCAGGCACAGGAAGAAGCCAACCGCACTTTGCAGATCGCGCGCGATAAGGCCGATCAGATGGTGCAAAAGGATATAATCGTCGGGGAAGCCCAACGCCGCGCGGAGCAGATCGTTAGTCAGGCACGCGCCGAAGCGGAAGCCACCCGCGCCGACGCGGATAATTATGTAATAGATACGCTTATGCAATTGCAGGATCAAATTGCGAAATTAAGCGGACAGGTCAGCAATGGCATTCGCATGGTGCAGGAGGATCAGATGAGGAAATCATCTTCCATCCCCACCAATGTTTCTGAAAAAGCGGAATGAAGAAAACAAACAGCCCCGTCAACGCGACGGGGCTGTTTGTTTTTAAC
>JACAEP010000159.1 GCA_013388795.1 Chloroflexota bacterium
ACAAAAATTCGCCAGGTCTGGCAATCCAGTCTCGGCAAAAAAAACGCCAATGCGTATGAGTATGATGGACTGGAGATACGACCCATTCCGCAGAACCTTGCCCCTGATTTGCTTGCACGCCTGGAAAGTGGGCGCCCGGTTGTAGATCGCAGTAAAACAAAGAACACGCTGCTGGTCCCATTAACAATCCTTGGTCAAGTGATCGGCGTCATTGGATTGGAACAGGATGATCCCGATAGAGATTGGAGTGAGGAACAAATTACCGTTGCACAGGCTGCGGCAAATCGCGCTGCACTGTCTCTTGAAAACGCGCGTCTTTTTGAAGAAAGCAAGCGCCGCGCGTCAAAGGAAAGCGCAATCTTTACTGCCACGTCACGCATTGGCTCCGTGATCAGCATGGAAAACATTCTGCATGTGACCGTGGAAGAAATCGAAAAAGTCCTGAGCGCCTCCGAGATCACTATTCAGTTTGCCGATGAAGAAACCACGAAGAAGGGAAAGCAGCGCGAGGAAGCATGATTTGGAAATTCATTCAGCAATTACTATCCCCTCCGATCTTCGAGGATGAAGAGCGCACCCGCATCGCCAGCCTGTTAAACAGCATAATATGGGCTGTTATCGTAATTGGGTCGATCTATACATTGGCGGCGCCCATTCTCTTGGGCCAATTCTTTTCGGCAGGTCTGACAGCAACCGTGGTCATTGCAAGTATCATCGCACGGATATTAATGTTGCGCGGATTTGTGCGCTGGGCAAGCAGCATCCTGTTGGTTGTTTTCGACTTTATTCTAGTCCTCTCAATTGTTGTATCTGGCGGCATCGTGGGAGCCAGTTTCTTCAGCCTGATCTTGACCGTCGTTATTGCGGGCGCGCTTCTCGGAGGAAGAGGCGCATTCGCGCTGTCCGTCATCAACACCCTGATCGGGTTATTTATCCTGTTGGGACAGAATTCACTGCCCGAACCGCTTATTCCGCAAAATCCCATTACATTCTTCTCTTCGCTAATCGTGTACTTGTTCTTTATTGCCGCACTCTTACAGGCATCTGCCAGAAGCTTTGATGCATTGCTGGATAATCTGCGGGCAACAAAGCAGGAACTTTCTGATAAAAATGAGGAATTGCAGAAATTCACTGCTGCGCTGGAAGAAACCATCTCTGCGCGCGCAACAGAACTGGATTTTGTTAACAGCCGTAATGAACGCCGGGCGCGGCAGTTCGAAGCCATCTCTACGATCTCCCGCGTCACCAGTCAGATGCAAAATCTGGATGCGCTTCTGCCGCAGATTACAAAGCTGATCAGTGAACAATTCAGTTTTTACCATGTGGGCATCTTCCTCTTGGATGCAAATTCAGAATATGCCGTGTTGATCGCCGCAAACAGCGCCGGCGGACAAAAAATGCTTGCCCGCAGTCACCGATTGAAGATTGGGCAAACGAGCATCGTAGGATATGTTGCAGGAACGGGTCTGCCGCGCATCGCGCTCGACACAGGCGCAGATGCCATCTACTTCGATAACCCAGACCTGCCCGAGACACGTTCAGAAATGGCATTGCCTCTCTTGCGAAAGGGCAGCGAAGTCATTGGCGTACTTGACGCGCAAAGCACAGAGCCGGATGCGTTCAAACAGGAAGATGTCCGTACGCTTGCAACCCTTGCAGATCAAGTTGCAATTGCAATCGAAAATGCCCGCCTCTTCGAGGAACAGCAGAGAGTCCTGTTAGAAGCGCAAACAACGTACAGCCGAGACCTGCGCGAAGGCTGGCTAAGGTTGACACGCGCGAAAAAGGTGATTGGCATTCAGCGGCGAAATCTGAAGAGCGCCCTGCTCTCAGAGGGAGTGGACCTGCCCGGCAGGAATGAAGCGATGCGGTCTGGCCGCCCTTATACACGAGTGGAACAGGATGGCTCCCATATTTTGGCGCTCCCCATCAAGATGCGCGATCAGGTTGTTGGGATATTAAACATTCGTACCGATAAAAATCGTACATGGGGTGATGATGAGCTGGATATTTTATCTGCGATCGTCGAACGCGCCGCGCTGAACATTGAGAACGCGAGGCTGATCGAAGAAAGTCGTAGATTGGCAGAACGAGAACGAGCAATCGGCGAAATCTCCAGCAAGATCAGCACAGGCACTGACATTGAGGATATTCTTCGGACGGCTGTCCGCGAGTTGGGAGCCAACATCAGCGGCGCCCAGGTCACAGTCGAGATCGGAGGCGATGAGAAATGAGCGCGAAACCGACCTTGCGGTCAGCCGATCAAAATAAAGAACAACGCTATCAGCGGAACGCGATCTTCATCATTCTTGTAGTGATGATCGCAACGCTGCCAACTTCGGCCTTGTTCTCGTATGTTGGGTACACCAATAACCTGCCCCAGTTGTACATCTCAGCGGCGATCCTGCTTGTCACATTTTTCTTCGATTTCTTTCCGCTCTCTTTGGCAAGGCGCGGGCAAACGAACCGCGCTGTGATCCTTTTGACGGCGGCATTCTTGTTGAACGTCATGATTGCGCGGTTCCTGATTCAGGGCTTGGGGCTTATCATCGCGTTGTCCATTGTGCTTGTTGTACTTGCCGTTACCGGTTTCACCATGCCCAGCCAGTACTCCTTTAGCGGACTGGCCGTTGCAATTGGGTTTGCCCTGCTGTCGGTATTTCTTGATAACGCGCTTGGCGCAGATCGTGTTCGGGCGCCTGAACTTCAAAATTACACCCCTTATATTGTGGGCATGATCGCAACGCCGATCTTGATTGTGTTTATTCGCGAATACAACCACTTCTCTTTGCAAACAAAGATTACGCTGGGCATCATGCTGACAGGCGGCGTCACCGTTGCCACTCTTCTGTATTTTGGCGTGAACCGCACCAGTGCAATCGGAGAGTTTCTGACCCGGCAATACGAATTGAGCGTAAAAGAAAAATCGGAAATCGCCCTATCCAACAAAATCCGCGAGGAAGCGCAAAAAATCAATGACCTTTTTTTGGAAATCCAGGACGATCTTCAAACCATGGCCCAATATCGGTCCAATTTGGAACTGCAGTCATCGCTTATCGCAAGCGCCACGTACTGGGACGCGACCGAAAGGCTGATCCGGCTGCCTGGCGGACAATTGGGCAATTCCGAAACAGACCCGGCTTCAGTTTTCATTCCCAGCGCCTATGCGTTGACTGATGAGATGATTGCCGACTTGAACACATCGGTTTATCTTGATTTTCTTGCGCCCAATATCCTTGCTGCTCACCCCGAGATGGCAGCAATATATTACATCAGCCAGCAGGGATATACAGTTTACTATCCAAACATTAGCCTGGCTGAAAATATCCCCCCTGATTTTGATCCCACCAAGGAGCCGTTCTTTACGATTGCCGCGCCGCAACAAAACCCAGAACGCCTGCCCCGGACTACAAACCCTTATCAAGACCCGGCAGGCGCAGGATTAATTGCGACCGTCTCCATCCCCGTATATAGCCGCAGCGCCTTTGAAGGCGTCGTCAGCGCAGATGTTCAACTTGCGCGACTGGCTAAGTCAATCGCCGACATCAAACTTACGGAAGGCGGCTTCTCCTTCTTGGTGGACAAGGATGGCTTGATTGTTGCCATGACGGAAACCGGATACCAGTATTTTGGGCTGGAACCAGAAACGGTTGAAGTCAATCAGTCGCCGAAACAATCCATTTTGAACAGCCCCTTTGAAGACAAACGAGACCTGGCCTTGCAGGTCTTCGCTTCTGAAACAGGCATCTCCCGCTTTGCAGTTAATGGAATAGACACCTATCTGGCAGTTTCTACCCTCGAATCAACCGGGTATAAGTTGGTTTCGATTGCGCCCGCCGCTGAATTAGACCGGGAATTTATTGATTCGCAAACTCGCGTGGAACAGGAAAATCAAAACTTGATCCGCGATATTAGCTCAATTCTGACGATTCTATTCGTTGGCGCGTTAATCACCAGCTTTATAGTTGGGGGCATCATCACCCGCCCCTTAAAGCGCCTTACAGAAACGGTCGAGCAGATCGCAGCAGGCAACCTGGCAGCGCGCGCCACTGCGCAATCGGGTGATGAAAGTGGGGCGCTTGCCCGTTCATTCAATGCCATGGCAGATCAATTAACCGAAACCCTGCAGAGATTGGAAGATCGGGTTGCGGAACGAACCAGCAAACTTGAGGAAGCCAGCCAAGTCAACGCCCGCCGCGCAGCATTGTTTGAATCCATTGCTCGGATATCCCGCATTATCAGTTCAACACGCAGCCTTGACTTGCTCTTCCCGCAAATTGCTGAAACCATTTCCAATCAGCTTGGGTACTACCACGTGGGCATCTTCCTTGTGGACGTCCATAAGGAGTATGCAGTTCTGGTTGCTGCCAACAGCGACGGCGGCAGGAAAATGCTTGCACGCAACCATCGTTTGCGTGTCGGCGAGACCGGCATTGTAGGATATGTAACTGCGACAGGACAACCCCGCATCGCCTTGGATGTCGGTCAAGATGCCGTATTTTTCAATAACCCCAATCTTCCAGAAACACACTCTGAGATCGCCCTCCCCCTTCGGAGCGGCGCTGAAGTCATTGGCGCGCTCGATGTGCAAAGCAAATTAATAAACGCTTTCAGTGAAGAAGATATCAATGTGCTTTCTGCATTGGCAGACCAGGTCAGCATTGCGATCCAGAATGCGCGTTCATTCCAACAAAGCCTGGAAGCGCTTCAACAGGCAGAACGCACTGCCGCACGGTTAAGCGAAAAACAATGGAGTGAGTTTATTCAGCGTCAAAAGCCGGTTGGCTATCATTTCGATGGCATCAACACGCAGCAAGTGAAGGCGGGTCAAAAATCTTTTCCAAACGAGGTTGCCATTCCCATCATGCTGCGCGGCGTGCAAATAGGAACCTTAAAATTAAGCGCATCCGACCCGGAACACCAATGGGATGAACACGAGATCGCAATGGCGCAAGCCACAGCCGAACGCACAGCGCTCGCCATTGAAACTGCCAGATTGCTGGACGATGCCCAAAAGCGCGCCGCAAAAGAACGCGCCATCGGGAAAATTTCTGCTCGCATTGGCAGCCTTGTAAATATTGACAACATTGTCCAAACCACGATCCAAGAATTAGGAAATACCCTGCCCGGAACCGATGTCGCCATTCAATTCACCTCTCCAAATTCAGCTCGGGACAAATAAACAGCTAGGATAATGATTATGTTGAGTAGATTTCTCGACTACATACGAAGCGATGACGACCAGGATCCATCGTTTATACGGCTCGTACGCAACATCCTGATCATTGTAATGCTTACCACGATTGGCATCCTGCCTCTGGTCACAGGCATCACCGGAGAAGAAGGGCGAAACATAAACGCCTTTATCGCGCTTTTGGTCCTGTTCGTTTTGGAAGCCATCACGCTGTTCTTCGTTCTGCAAGGAAAAGTATTGCTGGCAAAACTAATTATTCCAATAGCGCTCATACTTGCAGTCACCATCATATCCATAGACGCCAACGGACTGCGAAGCACATCCACTTTTGCGTTACCCGTCATCCTCGTCATCTCTGCAATCCTTCTCGGAAGGCGGTCTCTGGCGCTGATCGCTCCTCTGGCGGTCATTACTACCGTTGGCATCACTGCGCGAGATATGATCGCAAAGACCATCTCGCCCCCGCCGGGTCTTGATGATGCCATTACAGCGCCTATACTGCTGCTTGCCACCGCCGGTATTACACAACTATTAATTCTGCGCCTCAACGAAAGCGTCATCCGCGCTCAACAAAGCGAACAAATTCAAAGACAAGAAAATATAGAATTGATCACATTACGCGCCAGCCTTGAAGAAAGAGTTCATGAACGAACCGCGGAATTGCAGAGAGCAAACCTAGTCACAGAAAGACGCGCAAGACAATTTCAAGCCATCGCCAAAGTAATGAATGCGGTTTCATCCGTGCAATCTCTTGACCAACTGCTCCCGCTCATTACCAATGTGATCAGCGAACAGTTTGATGTGTATCATGTCGGCATCTTTCTTCTGGACAACCAAAAAGAGTTTGCGATCCTGCGCGCTGCCAATAGTGAAGGAGGACGGCGAATGCTGGACCGAAATCATAAACTTCTCGTTGGACAAACAGGCATCGTAGGCTTCGTAACCGCCACGGGGCAACCCCGCATCGCCCTCGACGTTGGAACGGATTCTGTTTACTTTGACAATCCCGACCTGCCAGACACCCGCTCCGAGATCGCCCTGCCCCTTCGCTATACCGGTGAGATCATTGGCGCACTCGATGTGCAAAGCGTGGAACCAGACGCCTTCTCACAGGATGACATTGAAGTATTATCCACACTGTCAGATCAGGTATCGGTTGCAATCAACAACGCATTAGCAATTGAATCGTCGCAAAGAGCCCTTGCAGAAGCGCAATCTGCCATCGGACAGACAGCCCAGGAAGCATGGCAAATTCTGCGTCCGAAACAACTTGGTCTTGGTTATATATTCTCCGAGACCGGCATTCAACCGCTTCAACACCCCATCGAAGCCCCCCACCCCGATGAAACATCAAACGCTGGAGAAACCAGGCTAATTGCAGATCCAGAAAAAGGGACAAAAGTCGCAGTGCCAATCCGGTTGCGTGGAAAGACGATCGGCATGATGCATATTAATGCGCGGAATAACCGAACTCTCACAAGCGACGATGCAGACATTGCGCAAGCCGTGGCAGAACGCCTTTCTCTTGCCATTGAGACCGCCACCCTATTGCAATCCACACAACACCGCGCCGACCTAGAAAAAGTAACAGCAAATATCACATCCAAGATCAGTTCATCCTCCAGGTTCGAGACCATTTTGCAAACCACTGCGCAGGAACTGAGCCGGGCATTGGGCGGCTCAGATGTCATTGTCCAAATCGAACCCGCCGCCTTAAAGATGTACACGTAGAAAACGGGAATGATTCGAGTATGCAACAAACAACTCAAATGCCGCCGCTAGAAAATAATGAGTCCGAACTCCAACAAACAAGCCTCGGTCTCAAACTGACTCTGATTACAGTCGGTTTAATGCTGCTTGGTTTTATCGTTTACTCCATCATCAGTATTCGCATCGGTCAGGGAAATCTGGTTGTGAAACTCGAAAAAGATCTCCAAAACCAAACCGCAGAAACCGTCGCTTTGATTGAAGCCAAATTAATTGAATCCAGGAGCATTGCAATCAACCTGGCAAGCACAGTAGAGTCTGGAAATTTCAATGAAACCGAATTGGCGGAGCTCCTGCAAAAAACTTTGCTTAGAAATCCGCAGATCTATGGCGTAACAGTAGGCTACGAGCCTGAACAATTCAAAGAAGATGTATTCTATTGGGCGCCCTACTACAATCGGCTGGCGAATGGCGAATTGCAGTTTACCCAGTTGGGCGATTTTGATTATTTTAACCAAGAATGGTATTTCCTCGCCAAGCGCAACCTGGATGTTACACTCTCTCCACCCTATCGAGATAGAAATCGCGGGGATGTATGGATCACCACATGGAGCGTCCCAGTCTATGATGAGAATAAAAACTTCAGGGGAGTCGCATCAACCGATCTCGAACTGACCAAAATACAAGATGTTTTTATCAACCTGGAAATTGCACGAACTGGCTATTCGTTTCTGCTGGACTCCAATGGAAATATCCTTGGAATGGGCGCCGCCGGAGGGGACTACGAACCCATCATCGACTCAATGTACGCCATTGCAACCTCAAGCCCAACCGTAAACTGGGTTGACTTAATAGACACCATGACCGCCGGACAAACAGGTTTTATGGAGGCGACAGACCGTTCAGGCAACCCCATGTACATCGCCTACCAGCCTGTCGGGTTAAACACAGGTTGGTCGCTTGCTCTTGCGTATCCGCGTGAAGAAATCATCCAACAAACTCGCGAATTACAAACCAACCTTACGCTGTACAGTTTGCTTCTGGCGTTTCTTTTTGGCTTGATCATATTTTATTTCTCACGAACCATCACAAACCCGCTCCGCAAATTGACCGAAATCGCCGAAGAAATTTCAAGAGGCAACTTGAACGTCAACGCCCCCGTCGAATCACTGGATGAAGTTGGCGCCTTGGCTCAAACCCTCAACCACATGACAAACCAATTGCGGGATACGCTGGGAAATCTTGAACGGCGTATTGCAGAACGAACAACCGATCTAGAAATTTCACGCCACCAAACCGAAGAACGCGCCGCCCAACTTCTTGCCATCGGAGAAATATCCAAGATCATTAACTCTGAAGAGAAACTGAACATCCTGCTCCCGCTTATTACAAGACTTGTCAGTGAACGCTTCAATTTCTATCATACTGGAATTTTCTTGATAGACGATGCAGGCTTGTTTGCGGTTTTGCAGGCCGCCAACAGCACAGGCGGACAAGCCATGCTGGCGCGCGAACACAAGCTCAAAGTCGGCGAAAGCGGCATTGTCGGATATGCAGCAAAGACCGGCACAACCCGCATTGCGCTGGATGTTGGGCAAGACGCCACATTCTTCAATAATCCAGACCTACCCAATACCCGTTCTGAAATTGCCCTGCCACTCAAAGCGCGCGACAAGGTTATCGGCGTCTTGGACGTGCAAAGTGAAAAACCAGGCGCTTTTACGCCAGAAGATGCAAATATCCTAAGCATCCTGGCAGATCAAGTCGCTATTGCCATTGAAAATACAAAACTGCTCGAGCAAACGCGTCTGGCATTAGAAGAAGTACGCACGGCATACCAAAAAAATCTTGGAGAAAGCTGGAAAGCCTTCATGCAAGAAGAAGGCATGATCGGCTATTATCAAAGCCTGCGCGGCGGAAAAATTCTGCAACAACCTATTAGCAATGAAGAGATCAACCAGTCCATGAACCGAGGCGAAACTCTTATCTTCCATGCCGACGGCAAGACCAGTGAACCGGCGCTCGTTGTTCCGATCAAGTTGCGCGAACAAACCATCGGCGTCATGCATGTCAAGGCAACCTCCAAAGATCGCCCCTGGACAGACAGCGAGATCAACCTTACCGAAGCGGTTTCCGAACGTCTCTCCCTTGCGCTTGAAAACGCCCGCCTTATTCAAGAATCACAACGGCAGGCCATCAAAGAGCAAACCATCACAGAGATTACCGGCAAGATCGGCTCATCCACCGATCTTGAGAATGTATTAATTACAGCTGTCGAAGAACTTGGGCGTACTATCCCAGGCTCCGAAGTAATTATCCGCCTTAGAGGTGAAAAAAACAGCCATGGAAATGAATAAAGATCGAGACATACAGAATATCCAACATTCTGAAAGTAATCGGAAACCTGCACAAGGAACAAGTTTGCGAGTCAAATTCGTCTTGGGCAGTCTGGCATTAACCTTCTTCGTCATCCTCATACTAGGAGCTTACCTCTACCTCCGAATTCAAGACAACAGCCAGCTCTTGATTTCGCGGCTCGAAGGAAACATTCGCGCGCAAGCCGAAGAAGACATTGTAAACGCCAGCCGGGAACAAGCCGCCCTGCTCAACAATTTCTTCGAAAGTATAAACACCAACACATCCATTGTTGGCGCATCCATAAAAAATATTTTGAATAACCAAGAAGCCCTTGCAAGCAGTGGATATTGGGATGCGCGGATTGATCTAAGCCAGCTCGCCTCCGGGAGTTGGGATAACTCCAACCAAGAACCCGCCTCCATCTTCATCCCTGCCGGAGTCAGCATTTCAGAGTCACTCTCCTCCAAACTAAATCTCATTAAGCATTCCGAGTTCGTCTTCCCATCCATCATGAAAGACAACCCAGACATTGTTGCCATTTACTTTGGCGGCACATCACGCGAAACCATCTACTACCCCAACATTGACCTTGCCAATATCGTTCCGTCAGATTTTGATGTCACCGGACGTCAATGGTATCTGGCAGCAGAGCCCAAAAACAATCCCGACAACCAGGTGGTTTGGTCAGCCCCTTATGAGGATGCCGCTCTAAATGGACTGGTCATCACTGCAAGTGTACCCGTCATTGACGAAAATAATCGCTTCCAAGGCGTTGCAGCAATGGATGTGCAACTACGCCGCATTACGGACCAGGTCGCAAGCATTAAGGTCGGCAAAACGGGATATGCATTTCTTGTGGATAACGAGAACCGCATCATTTCGTTGCCCGGCGCCGGACGAAACGACTTCGGTATCCTGGATGAAAACGCCCTGCTAAGCGATATTATTGAAACAAACGCTCTGCCTGCCACCACCCCTGAACTTTCCGAGATGCTGACTAATATCAAGCAATCCAATCAGGGGTTATTCACCATGTCGCTTGCCGGGGCTGAACGATACATTACCTACAATATTATCCCGCAGATCCAATACAAATTGGTGATCGTTGTACCCTCTGCAGAAGTCCTCTCGGGCGTCAAAGAAATTGAAAAGGAAATTAAAACTCAAACACGCAACACCATTAATGTCAGCCTTTTATTGATCGCAGGAGTTCTCATCATTGCATCAGCCATTGCTTTTGCGGTAAGTAATAATCTGACCAAACCGCTGCAATCCTTGAACCAAACCGCAACAGAGATCATCCAGGGCAATTTCAGAGCCAGGGCAAAAGTCAATTCGCGAGACGAATTAGAAACACTGGCAGCCACTCTCAACACCATGACCGATACAGTCAGTGACCTGGTAAGCTCCCTGGAACAACGCGTATTTGAACGAACAGCGGAACTTCAAATGGTCATGCAGCAAGGTCAGCAGCGCGCCAAACAATATGAAGCCATCACAAGAGTTTCCCAGGCGATCAGCGCCAACAAGAACCTTCAGGAATTACTCCCCCAAATCGCCGAAGTGATCAGCGAACAATTCGGGTTTTATCACGTCGGCATCTTCCTTAATGATGCAGCAAACAAGTACGCCGTATTGGTGGCAGCCAACAGCGAAGGTGGAAAACGAATGTTAAATCGCGGGCATCAACTGCGAGTCGGCGCGCAAGGCATTGTAGGATATGTCACAGGCAACAACAAACCGCGCATTGCATCAAACGTGGGTAACGATGCGGTTTATTTCAACAACCCCGACCTGCCCGATACACAATCTGAAATGGCACTGCCGCTGGCAGAAGGGAACAATGTCCTGGGCGCACTGGATGTGCAAAGCACCGAACCCAATGCCTTTTCAGAACAGGACCTTGAGGCGCTTACCACACTGGCAGAGTTGGTTACAATTGCGATCCAAAACGCAAAACTTTACGAACAAATGGACAAATCGCTGGCAGAATCGAAAGCAATATCACAAAAATTCTTTCGCGAAAATTGGAACCGCCTTGCGGAAGAATATCGCTTTTCAGGATACCGATATACTGCAGGCATAGCGGCGCCATTAATCAACGAGGGTCACAAGGAAGAAACCGGCACAGAACAGGTTGATCGAAAACAGGTCCGGGTTCCCATCCAAATTCGCGGCGTGGAAATAGGAGAACTTTCCGTTATGGTGCCCAAGAACGAAAACATTAAGTCAGATCAGATAGATGTCATCCGTGCTGTGGCAGACCGTGTGGCGGTTATTGCAGAAAATGCGCGGCTTTTCGACGAAACATCCCGCCGCGCAGAGAGAGAACGCCTCGTCTCTGAGATCACCACCAAAATCCGTGGAACCAATGACCCCCAAGAAATGATTCAAACCGCCATTCGCGAACTTCGCGAAGCGTTAAAAGTCTCGCGGATCGAGATCATCCCACGGACAAACAAATCACCAGACCGTTAGTTGAGTCGTACTCGAAGGCAAGGAATTTGGATTTATGATGAAAATAATCGCAGTTTCAAACGAAAAAGGCGGCGTAGCCAAAACCACCACCGCACTGTCGCTCGGCGCGGCTCTGGCAGAACTGGACAACCGTGTTCTTCTAATAGACCTTGATGCTCAGGCAAACTTGACACTTGCAGTAGGCATGGAACCTGGTGAAGCCGACCTGACATCCAGCAGCGTCATTTTGGACAATACACCGCTGAATCAGGTATGCCGAAAAACAGAAGTTCAAAATCTCGATATTATCCCATCCAGTTCGCGCATCGAAACCTCAGAGCAGTTTCTGCCGATTCGAACAAATTACACCACCATTCTGCAGCGAGCCATTCAGGCGGCATCGCCGCTCCCATACGATTACATTGTGCTTGATTGCCCACCCGCCCTCGGGGCGATCACCCGCAACGCGCTTGCGGCAGCAAACCTTCTGCTCATCCCTACTCAGGCAGAGTACTTCTCGGCATATGCGCTGCGCAACATGATGGGGCTGATTCGTCGAACGCGCGAAGCGGACAACCCCAACCTTGCATACCGCATCCTCGTCACCATGCTGGACAGACGGAACCGCACGCACCGCAATATTCATGAACAACTGCGAGCCACATTCGGTTCCGGTGTCTTTAATACAGTTATTGAATTGGATACCAAACTCCGCGAAAGCCCTATTGCCGGTCAGCCCATTACATATTACAAGAGCGCTGCCCGCGGCTCCATCCAATACCGTGTCCTTGCTCAGGAATTAATGGAATATGCCAAAGAAACCGAAAATCAAAAAACGGCTTGATGAACTTTTCAAGGATGTGCAGCCGGAGCAAACCGGCCAGGCAAAGCCAAAGGTCCAGAAAGAAGCGGCAAACCTGCCTGCTTCTGTTGGAGATTCTCCAAACGCTTCAGAAACCAAAAAGAAGGCTGCTTCTCAATCCCCATCAGCATCCACACCGGTAAAGACCACCCGCCGCCAAACAGGCATCCTTACCCTTCCGCCCGACTTGGTAACGCCGGCGCCCATCAGCGACGGCAAAGCCTCATACGCCACCACCCTCCAATTGGGCGAAGAAGAATGGGCCATGCTGCGGCTGGTGGACGAATCAGAGAAACGCAGTTTTTCAACCGATGAACAGCTGCTCATCCAGCAAGTGACAGATCAATTATCACTGGCGCTTGAGAATGCGCGTTTATTCCAAGAGACACAAAAACGCGCTCAGGAACTTTCAATTGTAAACCAAGTGGTGTCGTCGGTTTCCGGCTCATTGGACCTGCAAAACACGCTTCAAAGCATCACAGACAATCTAGTGCGCCTTCTTTCAGCGGAAAACGTGGGCATCACCCTGATGAATGAAGACAAATCTGCCCTGTTACTTGCTGCAGAAACAACATCGGCTTTTGAACACCCAAATCAACTGGGACTGCAAATCCCCATCCTGGGCAATCCGGCTACAGAAGAAGTCATCCGAACCTGCAAGCCGGTTTTCATTCGCGATGTGGCAAACAACCCGCTGGCAGAGCCCACGCGCGAGATATTGTTACAGCGTAACATAAAAAATCTTTTGATCCTGCCATTGCCGGGAGAAGGGGAAAACGAAGCCATTGGAACCATCGGTGTTGCGTTTCATGAACCCGAACGTGAAATCACACAGGATGAGCTGCGAATTCTTGAAACGATCGTGGCGCAGATCGCGGCGGCGGTGCAAAAGAACCGCCTGTTTACCCAAATCGAGCAATCGGAAGCCAACTTCCGCGCGCTATTTTCGGCTATGGAAGATGTGGTGCTGGTCATCAACCGGGAAGGACGCTACCTGCAGATTGCGCCCACCAACCCATCGCTCCTGGTGAGACCTCCCCAAGAACTGCTTGGCAAAACCTTCCACGAACTATTCCCCAAACAAATTGCAGATACGTTTCTTGAGAAAGTTCAAGAGACCGTTGACCATAACATAAAAACTCAATTCGAATATGAGATTGAGATTCGCGAACAACCGCTTTGGTTCCTGGCAACGTTGACGAAACTGGATGAGAACAGCGTGTTCTGGGTTGCCAGAGATATTACCGAGCGGAAAAAGGCCGAAGAAGCCATCCGCCGCCGCAATGAATATCTGGCTGTGTCTGCAGAGATCGGAAAGCTGGTTACCTCAATCCTGGACTTGAACACCATTTTCTCCCGCACAGTGAAACTGATCACTGACCGGTTCGGGTTTTATCATGCCGCCGTCTACATTGTCGAGGAGACAGGCTTCAACGCCGTTCTTAAGGAAGGCACCGGAGAAGCGGGGACTCAATTGAAAATGCAGGAATATGCCCTGCAGCTCAATGACAAATCCATCGTTGGGTCGGTCGCATTGACGGGCAGGGAACTGGTCGTAAACAATGTTCAGGAAAATCCGCTGTATCAGTTTTCTCCTTTACTGCCTGAGACGCGCGCAGAAGCAGCCCTGCCCTTGCGGATCGGTTCGCGCGTCATCGGCGTGATTGATATTCAGGCAACCCAGGTGAACGCGTTCAACGAGGATGAAATATCCGTTTTGCAGACCCTTGCAGATCAGGTTGCGGTGGCGATTGATAACGCCCGGTCATTCGAACTTTCGCAGCAAGCCGTGATGGAAATGCGTGAGATCGACCGGCTGAAGAGCCAATTCCTGGCGAACATGAGCCATGAATTACGTACGCCGCTCAATTCCATTATCGGTTTCTCGCGTGTGATCTTGAAAGGCATTGATGGCCCGGTCACCGAATTAATGCAGCAGGACCTCACCGCTATTTACAATTCCGGTCAACACCTGCTGGGTCTTATCAACGACATCCTTGACCTCGCCAAGATCGAAGCAGGCAAGATGGAACTGGCGTTCGACGAAGTAAACATCTCCGACCTTGTTCACAGCGTCATGTCCACCATGACGGGCTTGATCAAAGACAAGCCAATCGAGATGAAACAGTTTATTGAGCCAAACCTGCCCACCGTCCGGGCAGATGCGATTCGAGTCCGCCAGGTAATGATTAACCTGCTTTCGAATGCCGCGAAATTTACAGAAGAAGGCGCAATCTCGGTATCCGTTATGCCATTTAAGGAAGATGGGATAACCCAAATCCGGATCAGTGTGACGGACACCGGAGCGGGTATTTCCCTCAAAGATCAGCAGAAGCTCTTTCAGGCGTTCTCACAGGTGGACGCCTCACCCACACGCAAGAGCGGCGGAACGGGTCTCGGTTTGTCGATCTGTCAACAACTTGTTAACATGCATGGCGGCAAGATCTGGGTCGAAAGCGAAGAAGGAAAGGGAAGCACTTTCCATTTCACACTGCCGCTTTATCACAAAGAAGCCGAATATACGCTTGCAGGCCGAAAAACCATCCTGACCATCGATGACGACATGCAAGTGATCGGGTTGTACGAACGTTACCTGCATCCACAGGGCTATCAAGTGGCGCCGCTGACAGACCCAAAGAAAGCGGTGGAATATGCCAGGCTGGTGAAACCATTTGCCATCACGCTGGATATTATGATGCCCGGCACAGATGGATGGACCGTGCTGGACGCATTGAAATCGGACCCGGAAACCCGCGGCATCCCTGTTATCATTTGCAGCATTGTTGAAGATATTGAACGAGGCTTCAATCTTGGCGCGTCAGATTATCTCGTAAAGCCGATTTTGGAAGAAGACCTAGTCAATTCACTTGACCGTCTCAATGCAGATGGATCCATCCGTGAAGTGCTGGTGATCGATGACAACCCAAACGACCTGCGCCTGATCGGCAAAATGTTGACTGACGATGGACGCTACAAACCTGTTCTTGCAGAAGGCGGGCGCAGCGGCTGGAGCATCATCTCCTCAGGGAATCCGCCTCATGCCATCATCCTGGACCTGTTCATGCCAGATATGGACGGCTTCCAAATCCTGGAACAGATGCAGGCAGACCGGAAATTGCGCGAGATTCCCACCATTGTCATCAGCGGCATGGATGTAACCCCTGAACAAAAGAAGCAATTAAAAGAATTCGGTCAACGGCTGCTTAGCAAGGGTTCTTTCAACGAGAAGGAATTACTTACTTCACTTCAACGTTCGCTGGATAGATTGC
Source organism: Chloroflexota bacterium (assembly GCA_013388795.1). Lineage (GTDB taxonomy): Bacteria > Chloroflexota > Anaerolineae > Anaerolineales > Villigracilaceae > Villigracilis. The sequence continues at coordinate 15,848 of JACAEP010000159.1, forward strand.
AAGCCAGGAAATAAAAAAGTTCCCACAGGAGTATTACGTGTCCTTTATCATCAAATGCCTGGATTGCGGTCACAACGCGCCATATTTTCCCACTTCCACCACTTGTCCAAAATGCGGCAGCCAATGGCGCGAAGCAGAATATGACTATGAAATGCTCGGCAAAACCCTGCCGGAAAAGTTCAAGTCGCGTGAGCAGAATCTGTGGCGCTATCGCGAGCTCCTCCCGGTTCGAAACCCCAATATCAGCCTCTCGCTGGGAGAAGGATACACGCCCCTTATCCGCGCGGTCAATCTGGGTATGATGCTGGGTTGTCCAAATATTTTTATCAAGGACGAGCGCCAGGGACCGACATCATCTTTCAAAGACCGTCAGGCAGCCGTAACCATAGCCGCGCTAAAAGAAGCAGGTATCACCGAAATGGTTGCAGCGTCAACAGGAAATGTTGCCATTTCCTATTCGGCGTACGCTTCTCGAGCGGGGATGAAACTTTGGGCTTTTGTCACCAGCCTGGTTCCGTCAGTCAAGATGCGCGAAATCGCATTGTATGGAAGTCAGGTGATCAAGATCACCGGGTCGTATGACCAGTGCAAGCAGGTCGCATCGGAATTTGCGCGTCAACGGAGACTATATCTCGATATGGGCGCGCGCACGATCACATCCATTGAAGCGATGAAGACCATTGCTTTCGAAATTGCGGAGCAACTTACCGCTGTCCTGGGAGCGGGCGAAAACACCGCCTTGCGAACCCCGGATTGGTATGTGCAAGCCATCAGCGGCGGCATGGGCCCGCTTGGCGTTTATAAGGGGTTTCGTGAAATGCAGCAAATGGGTTGGGTTGAAAAAATTCCCGCCTTTGCGCCCATTCAAGCCGACGGTTGCGCGCCCATGGTTTACAGTTGGAAACAAGGTCTTTCCAAAGCAGAGGCGGTCACCAATCCCAAAACACGCATCGAAACCCTTGCAACCGGAGACCCCGGGCGCGCCTATGAATTCCTTAAAGGGCATGTGGACTCAACCAGCGGAGCCTTTGAAAGCGTCACCGATGAAGAAGCGTTCCGCGACATGCATGTCCTTGCCAAAATGGAAGGCATTTCTGCAGAACCTGCCGCCGGAGCCGCCTTTGCCGGTTTGTTTAAACTGATTCGCGCGGGAGTGATCAAACCAAGCGACACGGTGGTTGTCAATTGCACAGGTCATACCATGCCCGCCGAGCAGAGAATCCTGGGGGAGAATTGGGCTCGCGATGTCAAATTCCCATCCCTGACTCAGGCGCCGCAGGAGGAGGGCTTGTTGTCTGCGCTCACGCAAGTGGCTCCGGAACGCTTCCCCAAGATTGCAATCGTGGAAGACACCCTTGAAGCGCGCCGCTTGATCCGCCGCATTTTGCAATCACAGGGCAACTTCATGATCCTGGAAGCGGAAAATGGGCGAGCCGGGCTTGATCTGATTCAGCGCGAACTGCCAGACCTGGTTGTCCTTGACCTCATGATGCCGGAAATGGATGGCTTCTCTGTTATCGAAGCGCTGCGCGCCAACCCCGAAACGGCCACCATCCCGGTCATCGTTGCCACCGCAAAAGAGTTAACTCCCGACGAAAAGAACCGCCTCAGCGGGCATATTCAGGCATTGATGCAAAAAGGCGATTTCCTCAACGATGAATTTTTAGACGAAGTCAAGTCGCTCTTAAAATAACCAAAAGGCTGAAGCGTGTGACAAAAAAATCTACAGCCGGGATTTTTGCGGCGTTCAGTTCAGCAGTCTTTTTAGGATTTGCCCCAGTTTTCGGAAAACTTGCCATCACACAGGGATTTTCTCCGGTTGCCGTTGTGGCGCTGCGGACTGGCTTCGCGGCAGGTCTGATGCTTGTCGCAATCCTTCTGTTCTATCGTCAATACCTCTACATCTTCCCGGTCGGTTTGCTCGGCTGCGCTCTTGCAGGCGGTATTAACGGGTTGGGCTCTCTCTTCTATTATCTCGCCCTCCAAAGATTGGACGCCAGCCTTGGGCAGCTTCTCTACTCGCTCTATCCATTCTTTGTCGCCTTATGGCTGATCCTGGACCATCAACCGCCCAGCCGCCTGACGATTTTCCGAATCACGCTTGCCACCATTGCAGTTCTGCTGCTGATCAATGTTCCCAATGAACCGATGGATTTTCTGGGCGTTGGGATGATGATCGCTGCTTCGATCCTGTATGCCATGCATCTGCCCATCAATCAAAGGGTGTTATATGAAGTGCCAGCGCCAACCGTAACCCTCTATACACTACTCGCTATGAGCATGGTTGTGACCCCTGCCTATCTGATCTTTGATCGCGCCTGGCCCGCAGACGACATGCCCTGGCTTCCGGTTGCCGGACTCACATTCGTTACGCTTTTTTCGCGAGTGGCATTATTCCTTGGCGTCAAGAAGATTGGTGGAATGCAGACTGCCTTGCTGGGGCTTGCGGAACTTCTCATCGCGATCTTTTTCAGCAGCATGCTGCTCCATGAAAATCTCGCTTTCACACAGTGGCTTGGTGTCTTTGCGCTTGCAGTAAGCTTATTTCTGGTCAGGTACGAAAAGCCCGCGCCCTTTGCCTCCGCATCAAAAACGGGCTGGCTGTCTTGGATCCGCCCGCCCAGCCTGCCCAAAGATACGTTCGGTCCATATGAATAAGAAAGCCCTCGAAATCTGTTTTTCGAGGGCTTTCTTATTCGCAATCGTATTTTACTCAGACCGATGCTCTTTAAGCATCTCTCTATCGAAGATGGATGGGTTGGTATATAGCCCGGCCCGCAATTGTTGGCGGGCCAGCGCAAGGTCAGCATGGATTTGCTGAATGGTATCATAGTCCGAATCACACAACAGGACCCCAACATTTGCGCGCAGCCCCAAACCGCGATCATTGGTCTCAAGGAAGCGTTTCATGCTATCCCGTAATCGGTCGGCAATCTTTAACGGCGCCTCAGGCGTGGGGATATCCTCGATCAGAGTCAGAAAAATACTGCGTTCAGCCGACCAAGCCATCGTATCTGTGGGACGAAGCGTGACACGGAATTGGTCTGCAAGTTTACGCAGGAAGTTCCGCATTTCCTCATCGCTGAGGTGCTCGCGTAAATTTTCAAGTTGAGACACATCGGCAAAGAGCACTCCAAACCGCCGGAAGGAACTTTGCTTGATGCGTTCCAGAGAAAAGGTCAAGCGCACATTAAAGAAAGGCAGGGTGTATAAACCCGTGACGATATCATGCGGCAATTCATCCAAAGCGCCCTGAGTCGCCTGCAGGCGCTGCACCAAACGGCTCAGTTGATTGATATCCACTGGTTTTAACAGAAGCAGGTCCGGTTCGACGGGCAGACTGTCGGCATAGGGAGAGTACGCCGTGATGACCACAACCGGCACGCGCTTGAGCCGTTCATCATCCCGTATCCGTTTCAGGATCTCGACGCCGGATACATGCGGCAGCTGCAAGTCCAACAAGACAATGTTGGGGCGCAGCACATCCAGACGATCCATGGCGTCCTGTCCATCCAGCACGATCTCGGTGTGATAACCGGCAACGTCCAATACATGCCGAAACAGGGCAACAATATCGCGGTCGTCTTCAACAATCAATGCAATTGGTTTTGTCATGGGTTCGCCTTGGACTATTATACGACCTTCACAAGTCTTTTGACATGCCCTATCATACTTTTTATCATGCAATTACAATAATCATCTTCGTCATGAACCTTTTCCGCGCCTTGCGCCTCGACCAGTCTGCCAATCACCCGATCATTGCCTTTACCGGTTCGGGCGGCAAAACCACCGCACTGTTTCAACTTGCGCAGCAATATCGCGAAGCGAAATGTGAAAAAGTTTTTATAACCGCAACCTCTCACCTGGGACGCTGGCAAACCACAGTATCTGATCATCATATTCTGATAGAAACTGAAATGGACTTTGCAAACCTGCCGACCAGCGGGGTTGTTCTATTTACTGGCAGGTTTGAAGATGAACGCACAACCGCAATAAGTAAAAATGCCCTTTCTTGGCTACGTGCATATTCAAAGGATAACAATATCCCGCTGCTCATTGAGTCCGATGGATCGCGCCAGAAGCCGCTCAAAGCGCCTGCGCCGCATGAGCCGCCTATTCCAGATTTCGCCGAGATCGTCGTCCACGTTTGCGGGTTGAGCGGGCTTGGAAAATCATTGAATGAAGAAAATGTTCATCGCCCCGGGCTCTTCTCACAACTCACACAACTACAACCCGGCGAAACGATTTCGTCGCAATCCCTTCTCAAGATACTCACCCACCCGCAAGGCGGGTTGAAGAATATACCCCAGACAGCAAAACGCATTGCCTTGTTGAATCAAGCCGACTCGCCCGTCTTACAATCCACCGGCGGAAACATGGCGCGCGAATTAGTCCGTGACTATCACGCCGTTTTTGTGGGTTCGCTGCCCAGCAATAATCTTCTTGTTTTTGAACCGACAGCCGGGATCATCCTCGCGGCAGGCACATCCAGCCGCTACGGCCAGATCAAACAACTCCTGGATTGGAAGGGCAAGCCATTTGTGCGACATATAGCCGAAACCGCGCTTCAAGCCGAGCTTGAGCCTGTGGTGGTCGTTACGGGTTTTCGCCACACGGAGATCGAATCGCAACTACAAGACCTGCCCGTGAGCATCATCCACAACCCAGACTACGAGCAGGGACAAAGCGCCTCCATCAAGGCAGGCATTTCTGCATTGGCAGCCCATGTCGGAGCGGCGGTGTTTTTACTGGCAGACCAGCCGCAAATTCCAGCAGAGGTGATTCGCGCGTTGGTCGAAGCGCATGCCAGTGACTTGCAAGCGATCCTTGCACCGCTGGTCTTGGAAGAAAAACGAGCCAACCCGGTTTTGTTTGACCGCGCCACCTTCCCAAGTCTCTTGACGCTTGAAGGGGATATGGGCGGGCGCGGCATTTTTGACAGGCACAAAGTCTCATATCTCCCTTGGCATGACGACATCCTGATCTTTGACGTGGACAAGCCCGAAGATTATGAACGCTTGAAGACCTTCGAATGAGTGAAATCTCTGCGATTATTCTCGCTGCCGGAAAGTCTACACGGATGGGGCGGCAAAAGATGCTCATGCCCTGGGGTGAGACGACCGTGCTTGGAAAAGTCATCCGCACGATTCAAAGCGCTGGAATAAATGACATCCTTCTTGTTGCAAATGAAACAATCGCAGATTCAATTACCAATCTCCAATTGCCACTTACCATCAACAACGACGGCGGCATGCTCGCCTCCCTTCAAGCCGGGCTGCAGGCAGTGAAACCGTCGGCGCAGGCAGCGCTGGTTTGTTTGGGCGACCAGCCCCAAATCGAAGAGGGAAGCGTGCGGAGCGTCTGTGAGGCATTCCAAAAGAGCGGGGCAAGGCTGGTTGCGCCCAGTTATCAGATGCGCAGAGGGCATCCGTGGCTGCTTGAGAGAAGCCTGTGGAGCGAAATCCTCTTGATGCGCAATGGGTCGCTGCGCGAGTTCTTGAACGCCCATACGCATGAGATCGAGTATGTAAATGTGGAAACGCCCTCGATCTTGCAAGACCTCGACACGCCTGAAGATTACTTGAAATATAAACCGTCCCTGTGATACACTCGCCACACTTTTGCATTGGGAGCGCAGATGAAATATTTTGTGATCGTCAATCCAACGTCGGGGCGGGGACTTGGAAAAAAATCCATTCCGCAAATAGAAGCATTTTTGAAAGAACATCGCTTTGATTTTAAGTTGGCGCGCACAGAGGGGGTTTGGCACGCCGCAGAACTTGCCGAAAGAGCCGCGCGAGACGGCTATGATGTGATCGTATGCGCCAGCGGCGATGGGACGGTGAACGAAGCCCTGAACGGGTTGATGCGTGCCAAAAAAGCCGGGCATGGCAGCGCTGCCTTTACGGTGTTGGGCATTGGCACCGGCAATGATTTTGCAGGCGGGACAGGCATTCCGACTAATTTGGATGAAGGCTTGCAGGCATTGAAGGCGAACAAACGCAAAAGGATCGACCTCGGCGTGGTCAAAGGCGGCGATTACCCGGACGGACGTTATTTTGGGAACGGCATTGGGGTGGGGTTTGATGCGGCGGTTGGCAATGAAGCCATCAAAGTGCGCTGGACGCGCGGCTTGTTAGCGTATCTTATTGGCGTGATCAAAACTGTTTTTCTTTATTACAACCCGGCTCAAGTTGAAATTGTTTTAGACGATAAAGAAATCATCCACCTGCGCTCTTTGATGATCTCGGTCATGAACGGACGGCGCATGGGCGGCGGTTTTCAGATGGCGCCCGAATCTCGCCCCGATGACGGTTTGTTCGACCTGTGCATTGCGGAGACTGCCTCCAAGGGACGTATTTTGCAAATGATCCCCCATTTTATTAAGGGAACGCAAAAGACTCTGCCTGAAATTCAAATGAAACGCGCAAAGAAAGTTTCGATTACTTCGTTGGATAGAACCTTCCCCGCCCATGCCGATGGGGAGTTTATCTGCCTTGAGGGGAAACACTTGACGCTTGAAATTCTGCCGCAGGAGATTGAGATCATTCACGCATGAAAACTTTTTCACTTTGGTTGATCACATTTTTATTACGCATTTACTTCTGGCTGACGCTGAAAATGGACGCGCCCGGCGGGTTGGGCAGTGTGCCTGAAAAAGGTCCGTTGATCATTATCACAAATCATACCGGGCAGATGGAAGTGCCGGTCTTTGCAACGCTGCTGCAACCGAGAAAAATCACCGGCTGGGGCAAGGCGGAAGCCTTCGATAATTTGTTTTTACGCTGGGTTTTTTGGACATGGGACATCATCCCCGTACATCGCGGCGAGGCGGACCTAACCGCGCTCAAATCGGCGCTGCGGATGCTGGAGGAGGGTCGCATTTTTGGCGTGGCGCCCGAAGGGACGCGCAACAAGACCGGCATTCTGCGGCGCGGATTGCCCGGCGCGGCGATCCTGGCGATGAAGTCGGGGGCGCCGGCGCTGCCGATTGCGCATTGGGGCGGCGAGACATTCCTTAAGAATCTCAAGAGATTCAAACGCACCGACTTTCATATCCGCATTGGCGAGCCGTTCTATGTGAAGGCAGAGGGCAAGTTAACCGGAGAGATGCGGCAGGAGATGGTGGATGAAATGATGTATCGCATTGCGGAGTTGATGCCGGAGGAATATCGCGGGGAGTACAGTTATTTGAGCAAGGCAAGCAGCAAGTACTTGGTTAAATAAAAAGCAAGACAAATCTAACTAAATCGTCAAATGTTTCTTTACAGATATTGACTGTCGACTGCAGACCATAGACCGCGGTCGGCGGTCGGCTTGGGGCGTTAAATTTCTTTTGGCGTTCTACTTAAAGACTTGTCCTGCTTTTTTCAGCGCGGCGAGGGTTGCTTACTTAATTTCATCTGGTAGGCATTCGTCTCGCGTTTCTGAAAGCCAAGTTTGACGTAGAGGCTGTTTGCCGCCACCCGCTGCGGATTGGATGTGAGCGTGATATTGCCCGCGCCTTTCTCTTTGGCGATCTCGATGGCGCGCAACATCAGCGCTTCGCCAATGCCTTGCCCGCGCACAGAGAGGTCAACGATGACATCTTCGATGATGGAGCGGACGCCGGTAGGCACACGGTAGACGGTAAGGGTCAACGCGCCGATGATCTGTCCGTCGTCGCTGCGGGCGATCATCAGCGTGGAGGCAGGCTCCTGAATAAGAGCAACCAGCTCCTCCTGAGTCGGAGGCGGATTGGTATTGGTCAGTTGCGGGATAAGACGCTGAAAGGCTTCGTAAAGTTCATCATCCGCTTGATAGACGATCTCAATTTGCATGGGCAGGGGTATTCTTGTTTTTGGGAATCAGGCTGAGGACGAGGTAATAGACGACATAGATCAGGGACGCCCACGCCACCCAGCCGGGTTGATTGGGATACTGCAGAAGTCCCCAGATGCCAACCGCGCCATAGGCATAGGTAAGCACAAGGGTGAGAGTGCGTAGATAACTATTGCGGCTGGGATAAATATATTTAATCGGAATGAAGACCATGATGTTGAAGAGCATCAGAAAGCCAAAGTTGACCCAGGGCGGCAGGTTCATGAGCAGCATATAAAGGGCGGCGACATTCCAATAAGACGGGAAGCCTTTGAAGTGGTGATCTTCGGTCTTGGCGTCGGTTTGGGTGAATTGGTAGGCGGAGGTGAGCAGGATGAGACAGGCGGTGAACCACTTGACGGGTTCGGGCAGTAAGTCCGTTTTGATCATGAAGATGGCGGGGACGAGAACGTAGTTGAGATAGTCGAGGATGTTGTCGAGCAACGCGCCGTCTATGCCGTCTGCATATTTTTTCACGTCTGCCCAGCGCGCGAGCATGCCGTCGAAACCGTCTACGAGCATGGCGACGATCATCCAGACGATCATCATGCGGTAATCGCCTTCAAAGACGGCGAAGATGCCGAGCAAGCCCCAAATGGCGCCGGTGGCGGTGAAGAGATGCACCCCCCAGGCAAGGATGGAGCGGATGAGGTTGGGTTGAGTTTGTGCAGAGGAGGTCATATGGGTTCCTTTGGAAAGTTTCAAGTGATAACACCGCTGATTATAAAAGGAAACAGGGACGGATCTCCTTTTTACATTTCTTCGCCATGCGAGTAAAAATGTTCAGGGAAAATTGAGGAAATCGAGGGGAAGCGCTCTCACAATTAGAGACAGAAATAATTTTTACTTCAGAGGCGCAATCATGAGCTATTCATCATTTAATGATATTCTCTGGCGCTTATTGGGAATTCTTGGCTTCACACTTTTTCACTGTATTTGTCGTGAGATATTTTTTGTCACAAGGATTTTCGGTTCACCAAGACGTTAAATACCAAAAAGCAGACACAATCATGTTGATTTGAACTCTTGCATAAGTCGGTCGACGTTAGAGAACGTCTCTTACGCGAAGGCATAATGCGCGCCCTCTGGCGTACTTTTGCAAGAGGTCTACTATCTTAACCGGCATTGTCTTTGGAATATCGCGGATTTGGAATATCGCGGATTCGGAACTTTGACCCCGCAATAACATGGATAAAAATTTTTGTATCCGGGCGGGAAATTGGAGCGCTTGGATTAATGCTTTCCATTCCTCTTTCCATTCCTGTCGTAATAAAAGATACCATAGAACTAAACTACTACCGCCTAAAGGCGGTAGGTTTGGCAAGCGACTGAAAGTCGCCTAAAGTTCTCCCACGCGAAAATCTTCGTTATCACCAAGCGGTCTCTCTGATTGT
>JACAEP010000118.1 GCA_013388795.1 Chloroflexota bacterium
AGTCAGGCTTTAAGCCCAATTTGACCGCGGACGACCGACTCAAGAGCAGGAACAGCGGTCTGCCGTCTGCGGTCGAAACACAAGGAAAGCTCAGAGGCGCATAAGGTGAGTTTTTAATTACCAATTACCAATCTCCAATTACCGCTCTTTAGATTTTCTTCAACGCGTCTCTAGCCGCTTCACGTTCGGCGGCGGCTTTGCTGGATCCGCTCCCACGCCCCATCACCATGCCGTTGATTTCCACTTCCACTTCGTAGGTTTTGGCGTGGTCGGGTCCGCTGGAATTGACGACGCGGTAGATGATCGGTCCCATTTTGTAGGCTTGCATTTTCTCTTGTAATTGGCTTTTCGGTTCATTAATCGCGTTGAGAATGGTGTCTTTGTGCGGTTCAATGAACGGCAGAACGAAGTTTTTCACCTTCTCAAAATTCGAGTCAAGGTAAATGGCGCCAAGCAGCGCTTCAAAGGCGGACCCAAGCACACTCTCGCGGTTCTTGCCGCCAGTGGTCTTTTCGCCGCGCCCCAACCGCAGAGCATTGCCAAGGTCGATCTGCTGGGCAAATTTGGCGAGGCGCTCGTTTTGGACGAGATGGGCGCGAATCTTGGTCAGCATCCCTTCGGGTTGTTCGGGGAAGTGACGATATGCCCACTCGCCTACAATGAGGTCAATGACGGCATCGCCAAGAAACTCAAGCCGTTCATTATCCATTGAGCCATCCTGGCGCTCATTGGCATAGGAACGGTGAGTCAGAGCCGCCATCAGCAGGGAAACGCTGGAAAAGGACAAGCCCAGCCTCTCGTTCAGGCTGGAGGCGGTTTCCACTTCCCGCTTGCTTGATTGTTGTGTCACGGGAACCTCCCGGAACTCCGGGAGCGATATCCACTTACCTCCAAGTGTGAGGAGATTTCGTTCCATGAGTTCCTATAAGATTTTTTGCGAGCCGAATTGTAACCTGAATCTTTTTGGGAAGCGGTTTTTTAAGATAACGCAGCCCTGTGTAGAGCGCGATCTGTAACGCGCATACAATTTGACGTTAGAGAACGCAATTATGCCTAATTCCTGATAAAATCGGGCGCGATTGGTCAAGGAGACTGGATGAACGAAATCAGCAATGAAACCAGGTTTTTGCATGCGGTTGAAATGGGGCTGGGAGCGTGGCAATGGGGCGACCGTGTGATTTGGGGATATAAGCCGGGAGAGTCGGATAAAGGCATCCGCGAAGCGTTCGATATGTCGTTGAGCATGGGTGTGCGTTTCATTGATACAGCGGAAGTATATGGAAGCGGGCGTTCGGAACGATTGCTCGGGCAGTTCTTAAAAGAAACCGAGCAACCGGCGCTGGTGGCAACGAAGTTTTTTCCCATGCCCTGGCGTCTTACAAAAGGATCTGTCCTGCGCGCATTAAGAGGCAGCCTGGAACGGTTGGGGCTTGAGCCTGTAGATTTGTATCAGGTACATTGGCCTTCGCCGCTGATGAGTCCGGAAACCGTCATGGAAGGAATGGCGATCTGTGTAAAAGAAGGTCTTACGCGCACAGTGGGCGTTTCGAACTTTGGAGAATCTCGTATGTTGCGCGCCTATTCGACTTTGGCGCAGCAGGGAATTCCACTGGCTTCGAACCAGGTGCCATACAGCCTGCTTAACCGTGATGTTGAAAAGAACGGGCTGCTGGCGCGCTGCAAGGAACTGGGCATCCGCCTGATCGCTTATTCTCCTCTCGCCCAGGGACTGCTCACTGGAAAATACTCCATCGAGAATCCCCCGCCCGGTTTGCGCGGATCGACGTATGCAAGTCTGCTCAGGAAGTTGCCGCCGGTCATCAAGGCATTACAGGAGATCGCCCAAAACCACAGCAAGTCTGTTTCACAGGCGGCGTTGAATTGGGTTATCTGCAAGGGAGCGTTGCCCATCCCCGGCGCAAAAAATGCCGCACAAGCCGAAGAGAACGCGGGCGGAGCCGGTTGGCGCATGAGCGATGACGAAATTGCCCTTTTAGACAAGGTGACAGATACGATTAGATAACACAGAGCAAAAGCAAATGGACAAGTTATCCAGCATACAAAAGTTTGTCAGGCTATTCGTTTCAAAAGAGATATTTGCCGCCATGCAAGCCGAGTCGAAACAGTGGCTGGTGAAATGCTCCAACTGCAACCACGAACGATCCATTTGGAGCATGGGCGGCATCCGCTACAAAGCGGCGGGCAACCCAAGGAGGTATCGCGTTTGCCCCAATTGCGGTCAACGCAGTTGGCAGGTCGTCGCAAAAAAACAATAACAAAAAACGCCGCAGGCTTTCATCTGCGGCGTTGGTTCTATTTATCGATGTGTTCCGCGTCGAAGACGTGGGAATGCATGTTTGCAATCCATTGTTTGCCGTCTTCTGTCAGGCGCAGATAGACCAATGCGTCTTTAAGATAGGGGTTGACCTGATTCCAATAAAAACTGGCGTAATTTTTGCGCATATCATTGGGAGACGCATATCCAAGTTTTTCATTCATACCCAACTCTTGAAACTCATAGAACAAAGCCGGCGTCTTGCGAAAATAATCGGGGTCGCCTAATTGACCGATGAAATCTGCCGCGCGCACCAAACCGCCCAAGCCCCTGGTATCTTTGTAGAAATCATCCTTGGGCGAAGGGAAGCGCGTCATCTCAATATAATCGGCAACTGTGCCGGCGTCGATCTCGGTTTCCATATCCTCCAGCAAGCCAGAGCCGAACCGCTCCCATACAAATAACTTGCTGCGATTCACATGGTAAGGCGTCAATGCCACATCGGTGCCGTCGGGCGAAATATTCACCATCTCGTCCCCCACCCCGGTGGCAAACATATCACCCGTATCTTTCTGGCACACCCCTTTGACATACCCAATATCATGGCACAACACCGCAATCATGAAACGCATCCAGTTGCGTGGGGCGATGCCGCCTTCGCGCAAATGCTTGCCCTCGATGATTGCCAGCCCCGCCAGCGAAACCATAATGGTATGGTCGATGTCGTGATACAGCGCATCCGAATTGGAGATATTCTCCAGAGAAAGCCTCCCCACCCAACTGACAATATTTCCATACTCTGGTTTAATATCGCCATAGGTACGGCGGTAGGAAGCGCGCAATTGCTCCACGAACATATCAATGGTAAGTTCCTGCCAGTTGATCATAAGGCATCCTTCGAAGCGCTAAAATGGGTTCTGATCGAAAGTTTACCAGAAACTTATCCATAAAACGGATTGGAAATCGAATTAACACGAGCGGACTTTTCGGCTCTCCTTTGTTTTGAGTGGCCTCACCGTTCTGGCTTTTTCCTGCGCGGAATCATTGTCCATGCCCACTCTCCCCATCATTCTCGTTGTAGGTCCCACTGCCGTTGGCAAGACAGAACTTTCGCTGCGTCTTGCGGAAGCAATGAACGGCGAGATCGTCTCTGTTGATTCGCGCCTCTTCTACCGCGGCATGGATATTGGCACAGCCAAACCTTCTGCAGAAGAAATCGCGCGTGTACCTCATCACTTAATTGACATTGTAAATCCTGATGAGACCCTAAGCCTGTCTGTGTTCCAAAAAATGGCTCAAGACACCATTGCAGATATTCATAAACGTGGAAGATTGCCATTTTTAGTAGGCGGCACGGGGCAGTACGTCCGCGCAGTAACACAGGGATGGAGCCCGCCGGAGGTAACGCCAAATGAAAGGCTGAGGAATGTCTTGGAGGGGATGGGGGAAGAAAGAGGGAAATGGTGGCTACACGCAAAACTTCAAATCCTTGACCCCAAAGCCGCGCAAGCGATTGATTTGCGAAACGTCCGCCGCACCATACGGGCGCTGGAGGTGATCTTCATGACGGGTCGAAGATTCTCCGATCAACGCGGTTCGGGCGAGTCGCCGTATCGGCTCATCACCATCGGGTTGACTCGCCCGCGCGAGGAGTTGTATCAGCGGGTGGATGAGCGCATCGAGAAGATGTTCGCTGATGGATTGTTGGATGAAGTAAAAGGTCTGTTGGCAAAAGGGTACTCTCCCACCTTGCCAAGCATGTCGGCGATTGGATACAGACAATGCGTCGGCGTATTACAAGGCTCGATGACGTTGGAGCAAGCCAAAGTCGAAATGAGGCGTTCGACCCGCGTCTTTGTGCGCAGACAGTCCAATTGGTTCAAGGAGTCTGATAGGAGCATTCATTGGTTCCATCCTGAACGTGAAAAATTACTCCATGAAATTGAAACTCTCATCCGTAACTCAACTTAAAATGGGGTGTTGTAATTGACTTTTAATATCTTCACGTATATACTTTCATTACGTTTCATCTTCAAATTCCCAACAAACCAATGGAGGAGGAAGTATGAGCAACAAACCCTGGCTGGCGCACTATGACAAGGGTGTGCCTCACACGATTGAATACCCACAAGTGCCGCTGTTTCATTTTCTTGAAGAAGCCGCGCGCAAGTACCCTGACCGTGCCTGTACCATATTCAAAGGCGCGGTCATTTCGTACCGCGAGATGGATAAACTTGCAAATAGTATGGCCGCGGCTCTGGTGGAAATGGGCGTGAAGAAGGGCGACCGGGTGGGGTTGTTCATGCCGAACACGCCGCAGTTTGTGATGGCCTATTTCGGTATTTTGAAGGCAGGCGGCGTGGTGGTGGCAGTGAACCCGACCTACCCGGTGGAGGAGATTCTCACGCCTGTGAACGATGCGGGCATCGAGATCATGTTCACGCTCAGCCGCTTCTATGGCAAGATCGCCGAGGTGCGCAAGAAATCGGGGTTGAAGAAGATCATCGTCACCAACATCAAGGAAACTTTGCCGCCGGTTTTGCGCATTCTTTTTACACTGGCGAAAGAGAAGAAGGAGGGCGACCGGCTGGCCGCGCTGGAACCCGGCGATGTGTGGATGCAAGACCTGATCAAGAAGTATGCAGGTTCGCCCCGCCCAAATGTGGAAGTGCTGCCGGATGACACGGCGCTCTTTCAATACTCTGGCGGTACGACTGGCGTGCCCAAAGGCGCGGTGGCTTTGCATCGTAATATCGTAGCGAATACATTGATGATGAAAGCCTGGTTTGTCGGCATTGAAGAAGGCAAGGAAGTGGTGCTGATGGGCATCCCGCTTTTTCATGTGTATGGCATGATCGCAGGCATGAACTTCGGCATGACGGTTGGCGCAAGCCTGGTCATGGTTCCCAACGCGCGCGATTTGAAAGACGTATTGGAAAATATCACCAAGTTCAAAGCGACTCTTTTCCCAGCCGTTCCATTGCTTTATAACGCCTTGAGCAATCATCCGGATGTGAAGGCTGGAAAATACAACCTGTCATCCATCAAGGCTTGCATTTCCGGTTCGGCAGCGCTGATGCGCGAGACCAAGGAAGCATTTGAAAGCCTGACGGGCGGAAGGGTGTTCGAAGGGTTCGGCATGTCTGAAACTCCAACGGCAGTTACTTGCAACCCGCTGGTTGGCGTGAACAAAACCGGCTCAATCGGGATGCCGCTTCCGGATGTAGATATGAAGATCATCAGCCTCGACGACGGCGAAACCGAAATGCCGCAAGGCGAGATCGGCGAGATCGTGGTGCATGCGCCAAATGTGATGAAGGGGTATCACAACATGCCGACTGAGACCGCCAACTCACTCAGGCAGTTAAAAGACGGAAAGACCTGGCTCTTCACCGGCGATATTGCCCGCATGGATGAGGACGGTTATTTCTACATCGTTGACCGCAAGAAGGAATTGATCAAGCCGGGTGGTTTCCAAGTGTGGCCGCGTGAAGTGGAAGAAGTCATCATGTCGAACCCGAAAGTGTTGGAAGTGGGCGTGGGCGGCATCCCTGATCCGAAGAGCGGTGAAACGGTCAAAGCCTGGGTCGTGCTCAAACCAGGCGAAAGCCTCACAGAAGACGAACTTAAGGAATTCTGCAAAGAACGCCTCGCTTCTTATAAAGTTCCGCGCTACATCGAGTTCCGCACAGAATTGCCGAAGACCACTGTCGGTAAAATCTTGCGCCGTGAGTTGGTGAGGCAGCATAAAGAAGGCGGGAAGTAAGGGAAGTGCAAGTAATTAAGTAGTAGACAAGTAAACAAGTAGATAGAAAGAGAGCCTTCGGAATAAACCGGAGGCTCTTTGTTTGCCTGTTCACTTGTCTACTTTTTTACCATCACATCAACTGCGGAGTGCCGCTTTTCTTGCCGAAGGGAGGTGGGAAGAGTTGTTCGAACTCTTC
Organism: Chloroflexota bacterium; assembly: GCA_013388795.1. Classification (GTDB taxonomy): domain Bacteria; phylum Chloroflexota; class Anaerolineae; order Anaerolineales; family Villigracilaceae; genus Villigracilis. The sequence goes on from JACAEP010000118.1 coordinate 6,220, forward strand.
GCGGGTAATGGATTCCACTTCGAGAAGCTTTTTTGCAACAAGGTCCAGCTGCTTGCGATATTTCTTCACAGTAGCCTTGGCTTGCTTGTATGCGTCTTCCACGAGCTTGCGAACTTCGCGGTCGATCTGTTCGGCGACGGCTTCGGAGTAGTCACGTTGTTCGGAGATTTCACGTCCGAGGAAGATCAATTCTTCCTTCTGACCATACACAAGAGTTCCCATTTCCGCGCTCATGCCGAGGCGAGTGACCATGGCGCGCGCCATGCGGGTCACCTGCTCGATATCGCCGGATGCGCCGGAGGTGATGTCGTCGAAGATCAATTCTTCGGCGGCGCGCCCGCCCAGCGCCATGGCGAGGGTGGCGAGCATCTTCTTGCGCGACATAAGGATGCGGTCTTCATCGGGGCGGAACCACGTCACGCCGCCAGCCTGTCCGCGTCCGACGATGGTCACTTTTTGGACGGGGTCGGCCTCAGCGATGGCATTGGCGACGATGGCATGACCCGCCTCATGGTAAGCAATGATGCGCTTCTCTTCGTCGGAGATGAGGCGGCTCTTGCGTTCCGGTCCCATCACCACGCGTTCGATGGCTTCTTCCAATTCGGGCTGCCCGATGGATTTCTTGTTGCGGCGGGCAGAAAGAATCGCCGCTTCGTTGACGAGATTTTCAAGGTCAGCGCCAGCGAAACCGGGAGTGCCGCGCGCCACAGAGGCGAGGTCAGTCTGCGGTTCCAGCGGCTTGCCTTTGACGTGAACTTTAAGGATGGCTTCGCGTCCCTTTACATCAGGGCGATCAAGGGTCACCCGGCGGTCAAAGCGACCGGGGCGGAGAAGCGCCGGGTCCAGAATATCGGGGCGGTTGGTGGCGGCAATGATAATGATGTTGGTATCAGTATCGAAACCGTCCATTTCGACGAGCATCTGATTGAGGGTCTGTTCGCGTTCATCGTGCGAACCGCCCAACCCCGCGCCGCGCTGACGACCCACCGCATCAATTTCATCCACGAAGATGATACAAGGCGAGTGGCGCTTGGCTTGGTCGAACAAGTCACGTACACGGCTAGCCCCCACACCCACGAACATTTCAACGAACTCAGAACCAGAAATGGAGAAGAAAGGCACGCCTGCTTCGCCAGAAACTGCTTTAGAAAGAAGGGTCTTACCGGTTCCGGGAGGACCCACCAACAAAACACCCTTCGGAATACGAGCGCCAAGTTGGATGAACTTCTGCGGTTCTTTCAGGAACTCAACGATCTCTGCCAGCTCCTGCTTGGCTTCGTCGGCGCCAGCGACGTCGGCAAAGGTGACAGTGGGATGTTCGCCGCTGAACATGCGCGCGCGGCTTTTGCCAAACGACATGGCGGCATTGTTGCTGCCCTGTGCCTGGCGGAAGATAAACCACAACAAACCACCCATAAAGAGAACAGGCAAAAGATAAAGCGCACCGCTCAACACGCCGCCCCAAGGTGACGGAGCGCTGACTTCGATATTCACTTCGGCAAGCTGCTCAGGGGTGACGCCATAATCACGGAGCTGCTCGATCAAGCTGGTATCCGCCTCTTTGCGAGACTCAAGGGCGGTCTCCTCCGAGCCATTGACTTTGATCACCCGAATGGTATCGTCACTGTCAATAATGAGGCGCGCTACCTGACCGCTTTGGATCATGCGGGCCACTTCACTGATCGTGAGCGGCTCTGCGGCGCTAGAATTGTCTCGCAAACCAACGAAGATCATGGCTCCAATGGCTACGATCAACAGCAAGTACACAAAAAACGACTGACTACGGGAATTCACGGAATCCTCCAAAATTAACTTACACGGTCATTATACCAAGCCGTACCAGTAAAGATACTGCTTCGGTTTTTATTATTACGATTTTCTAACATGCTTCAGACTGTAACCGAAGGCTGCTTGCAAAAACCATCAGCCTCCGCCTGCAGACTGTCTGTCTGAGCGCTCTCACGGAAAATTAATTGGTTATACACAAAGTATCCACATTATTAAGGACAAACAGGATCAGTCCAAAAGCAATGACGCCGAGCAACAACCAGACCCGGGGACCTCTCATGAATCAGCCGCGGGGTTGCTTCTAACCAAGCAATGATATTCATACGAAGTTGGCTGGTCTCTTTATGGTAAACTTGATTCTAAGGCAAAAAATATGGATGAAACAATAACAAAAACCATTCTCTGTATCGAAGATGAGCCTGAGATGGTCGACCTGATTCATCTCATCCTAACGCGGAAAAAGAACTATATGGTCAAAGGCGCGGCGGGAGGGGTGGAGGGCATTCGCCTTATTCGTGAACTTCACCCAGACCTCGTCCTACTCGACCTGATGATGCCAGATATGGATGGCTGGGAAGTATACCAACAAATGAAAGCCGATCTCAGCCTGCGGGACATCCCCGTCATTGTTGTCACTGCCAAAGCGCAAAACATTGACAAAGTGCTGGGCTTGCATATTGCCAAGGTGGATGATTATATTGCCAAGCCGTTCAGCCCCCAGGAATTAATGGATAGCGTAGACAGGGTTTTCAAAAAGAAATAATCCATCTTCCTCAACAGTGGGCGGCAGCAATTGCCGCTCAATTTCATCAAACCACCCACATGCCGCGTCCCATTTTCATTCATAACCTCAGCCGGAACTTGACCCATCCCGCCCGCGTGGGCTTTTGTGATTCATTCCTGTGCCGCCTGCGCGGATTGATGTTCCGCTCCCGTCTCGATCCAGACGAAGGCTTGCTCCTGGTTGAAAAACGAGACTCACGCCTCGACACGTCCATCCACATGTTCTTCGTGCCATTCGACCTTGCCGTCTTCTGGATCAACTCCGATATGACGGTGGTCGACAAGGTCATGGCAAAATCATGGAAACCTGCCTACTTCCCCAAGGCAGACGCAAAATTCACCCTTGAAATACACCCGCATCGCTGGGCGGATTATGAGATTGGCGATAAAGTTGAATTCAAAAATGCGTAAATGGTTTTTCATTGCAATTGTACTAACATTGACTATCAGCCCGATGACGCCTGCGCTAGCACAGGATACTTCCGGACCGATCTACATTGTTCAACCGGGAGATACGTTGTACTCCATTGCCGAGCGCTTCAGCATCACCCTGGGTGAGCTTTTGGCGGCAAACGGCATCGTGGATGCCAATCAACTGGCAGTGGGACAGCAATTGGTCATCCCGGGTTTACAGGGCATTACTGGAATTCTGGATACCAAGTTCATCAATTTTGGCGATTCGTATCGCAGTTTGATGCGGCAAACTCAAGTTCAACCCGACCTTTTCCTGCGGCTTAATCGTGTCGTCAGCCCAAGCGAATTCTATGTCGGCGCAAATATGATCGTCCCCATCCAGGAATCACAGACCCAATACAGCAGGCGCATCTCCCCCGCTGTCGGCGAATCGATGCTGGAGTTGGCGGTCAAAAATAATACCAGCGTGTGGGCTGTGCGAAGCATCAACCAACTTGCCGGAACATGGGAAAGCCTGCCTGGTGATACTTTATATATCCCCGGTGAACCAACGGGGAACAACGTCAGCGGTCTGCCTTCTGCGTTTCTCAGCGCGGAGATCCGCGACCTACCCATCAAACAAGGCGGCACGGGTGTCATCACCGTGATACCGCAACCCAATGTCAGCCTGGGCGGGCTGTTGGTGGATCATCCATTACGTTTCTTCCCACAGGAGGATGGGTCGCAAGTGGCGCTGCAAGGCGTACATGCCTTGCTCGAGCCGGGGGTGTATCCGCTCAGGCTGGATGCCAGCCTGCCTGATGGAAGCGCGCAATCATATGAACAGTTGATCCTGATTGTTTCGGGAAATTATCCCGAAGACCCGCTTCTGTATGTAGACCCTGAAACGATTGACCCGGCCTCCACTGAACCTGAGCTTCAACAATTGGTCTCGATTACGACGCCGGCCACACCTGCAAAATTGTGGGTTGGAGATTTCATTTCCCCCGCCATTGCGTACGCCGAGTCTACATACTTTACGTCGCGGTATGGCAATCGCCGCACTTACATTGGTCAGGGGACGAATTTATCCGTGCAGGGATTTCATACTGGGCTAGATTTTGGCGGCGGCGATGGTTTGCCCATCACGGCTCCTGCAGCGGGGGTGGTGGTGTTTGCCGGCCCGTGGACGGTACGCGGCAATGCAACGATCATTGATCATGGCTGGGGCGTATACAGCGGGTTCTGGCATCAGTCTGCCATTCAGGTGCAAGTGGGACAAACCGTGAATCAGGGTGATGTAATTGGTCTGGTGGGCGGGACAGGGCGTGTCACTGGCGCGCACTTGCATTGGGAGTTGTGGGTGAACGGCGTCCAAGTGGATCCGCTTGATTGGCTGAATCAGACCTACCCGTAGCAAAGAACCGTTTGCACTTCATCCGTGATTATGCTAAACTTTTGGTCATGAACAATCTGGTCAACTTTTTGAAGCAGAGCGATATTTTTTATCAATTCACGCCTACTCAATTGGAGCTGGTGGCAAATCTGTGTCAGGAAGTGGCGTTCGATGCGGATCAGGTCATCTTTCAGGAAAATAGCAGCAGTAAAGAATTGTATGTGATTATGCAAGGCGAAGTGGATATTTTGATCAACCGCGGAACGACCGGATCGCTGGTAAAGAATGATACGGTGGTGGCCCGCCTGCGAAGGGGACAGTCGTTTGGCGAAGTGGCACTGGTGGATGAAGGCTTGCGCTCCGCAACAGCGCGCGCGGCACAGAAAGATACGCGGTTGTTGGTGATCCCGCGCGATAAGATCATGATGCTTTGTGAAACCTATCCACAACTTGGATACCGCTTAATGTACAATCTGGCAGCAGATTTGGCGATGAAGATCCGCAATACGGATTTGCGTATCCGTGAGCAATTATTATATAAACCTGCCGAGCCCAGATAGCGGCTTTTAATGCAGACACTTTCCACCTAAATTTCATAAAATGTATGGACATAAATGCTTGACCGATGTCAGGATTCGACGTAACATTAGCCATTCAAAAAACTTAAAGGTGCTCATTTGGGTCTTATCAAACAAGCCATAAAAATCCCATAACGCAGGATTTTTGGGGCTTTCTTTGTATATAAACAAATTCATGCGCAAGGAGGTGATGCCGACCCTCTCAAGCCTGGTCTGCATTGTTTGCCGCTACCCGCAATTGCGGGAATTCTATATTGAACAATATTTTGGAGGAGTAAGATAATGAACAAGCGTTTACTCGCTTTACTTTCCCTGCTGGTCGTCGCCAGCATGCTGTTGGCCGCGTGCGGCGGCAGCACTGAAGCCCCCGCGACCGAAGAAGCGATGACTGAAGAAGCGATGACTGAAGAAGCCGCTCCTGCGACCGAAGAAGCCGCTCCCGCGACTGAAGAAGCGGCTGCTTCCATGGGCACCATCAAGATCGCCACCCAGAGCCCGCTCTCCGGCGGCCAGTCCTTGCTCGGTGTTGCCATCAAGCAGGGCGCTGAACTCGCCCTTGAACAGCTCGCTGGCGATCTCATCGCCATGGGCTACGATGTCCAGCTCGCCCCGTACGATGATCAGGCCACCCCTGATGTCGGCGTTGCGAACGCCAAGAACATCGTTGCTGACAGCGAAATTCTCTGCGGTGTCGGTCACCTCAACTCTGGCGTGATGATCCCCTCTTCTGAGGAATATCACACCGCCAACCTCGCCTTCGTCTCCCCCGCCAACACCAACCCCGTCGTGACCACCCGTGGTTACCTCGAAGTGAACCGTGTTGTGGGTCGCGATGATGTCCAGGCTCCTGCGGCTGAAGAATTTGCTTTCACCACTCTCGGCGCCAAGTCAGTCTACATCATCCACGACAAGACCGCTTATGGCCAGGGCGTGGCTGAAT
>JACAEP010000326.1 GCA_013388795.1 Chloroflexota bacterium
CGCTGACCGCGGTCACCCGGCCAAGCGAATGTTTCGGTTGCCGGCAAGCGGATACTGGCGCCAACGGCCTGCGTTGCCTCCGGCCACTGCGCGTACAATTGTGCCGGATCGTTCAGATCAATGATCCGCCCGGGATCATCCGCGACTGGCGGGGTCTGCGCAGCCGGCATCGGGGCGTGACGCACCGGTTCGGGACCGGCACACCCGCCCAAAGCGAGAACCAGGAGCAGACAGAATCGCAGTAATTGCATGGTCGGTTTTTCTCCTTGTTGGCTGATCGGATCGCGCGACAACCACAGGCAATGATCACCTTTCCTTTTCATATTCGAAGATTCCCCCGTGAGTTATAGACACCTTCCGTTTTCGCCGTCTCCACAAGCGCAAAGAGGTTTTCTTCCGGTGTTGCCGGACCGCACTGGTCGCCCGTCGAAAGGATGAACCCGCCGCCCTGACCGGCGTCGCGCAGTGCCTGGCGGGCCGCCGCGCGCACCTGCTCCGGCGTGCCGCGGAGCATCACCTCGGTCGTGTGGAGGTTGCCCATCAGGCCGATTTGCCGGCCGCGGGCGCGTTTGACTTCGGCCAGATCCACATCGCCCATCGGTGGGATTTCGAGCGGGTTGATGCTGTTGACATCGGTCTCCTCGCACAGCAGGTCCACCAGTGCCCGCGACTTGCCGCAACTGTGGAGCATGGTGGGAATGCCGGCCGCCTTCGCCATGGCCGACCATTTCTTCAGCGCCGGGATCGCGTATTTGCGCGCCAGCTCGGTCGAGGCGAGCGTGATGGTGCCAGAGCCGCCAAAGAGCAGGTAGTCGGGCTTGATCGCGATCAGCAACTCCATCAGCTTCGTGCCGAAGGCCAGATCCAACTCAAACCATTCCTGGAGAATCTCCGGCGTGTCGCACTCGGCATAGCTCAGCGGTTCCACCCCGCCCTGCACGGCGCACATCCAGCCATGGAAGCCCGGATAGCCGATACACAGCCCAAAGGCCTGCTGGCGGCGTTCGCAGGCCGCGCGCATCTCCTCGACCACCGGCCTATCCAACTCCACCGGCTCCTGCAGCAGCCATCTGAATTTCGGAAAATCCGCAACGAGATTCTTAATCGGTTTCTCGATGGGTGACGGCGGTTCGGCTCGGAAGCAGAGTGATTGCTGCGTCAGGTCCCCGTCTGTCGTTCGGATCAAGGTTTTCTCGATCATGGCGTCCCGATCCTTGTCGAAGACCAACTCGACCTTGCGTTCCACGCGGGATTGCTTCGACTAAAGCGGAATAAAGGTGCAGGAAGCCATCCAGGCCTCGATGCCGAAGTAGTCGGCGGCACTTAAATAGGCCTTCCACAGCGGCCATTCATTCTTGAAGTAGATGTCCCAAAACGGCAGTCCCGTGCGTTTGCACGGAATGTAGTTGGAAATATCCGGGGTGCAGGGCACGCGGTCGGGCACGCCACCCGCCCGCAGGGCGGTGAGGAATCGTTCTTTTGGGGTCATGGTCAACGTGCTCAACCTCCAATGTTCGAGACCGCCCGGACAGCCGCCACCACTTCCGCGGCTTTTCCGGGATCGGCGCAGGGACAAATCAGAATGGCCCGGCCTTTCCTGAGCGCATCGAGCTGCGCGAGGATCTCCTCCGGGCCGGCGTCCAACATTAACGCGTTGTCCCCGGACGCCTCGAACAACTCGCCCAAGCATCGGATTGCCGGCGGACAATTGGGATCGTTTGAAATCTGCACCACGGAACGCCGCGCCAGCCTCCCGATCACCCCGTGCACCGTTCGCCCCAGCATGTGATGATGCACCGCCAGCCTGCCAAACCGCTCCCGGATGCGGGTGGTCCAGGGCAATCCCCATTGCTCGCTGAGTGCCGGGCCGATCATGTCCATCGCGTCTTCGGAAACATAGACCGACCCGGGCGGCGCCAGCGCGCCCCAGAACGGCATGCCGATTTCTTCGATCTGCCGGCCGCACACGCCGCGAAGATGTTCCTCCATCGCGATGATCGCTTCCGTGCAGCGGTCCAACAAGGCGGTCACCTCATCCGGATAATCGAAGAAATCGGTAAACAGCGCGTTCCCGCGCAAGGCGTTGGCCAGGTCGAGCGGACCGAAGTGCAGGTGGGTATTCATCAGGCACGATCCGTCGTTGTGCTCCTGCCAGAACACAAGCATCTCCCGGATGCGCCGAACCCAGCGATTGCCGGGATCGAACAGCAACTCCGGTAACCGGGCGTACCCGTTCTCCCCGGCCAGCGGGTGATCGGCCCAACTGGTCCATTCGGCAAACCTCACGGGCAGGTCCACAAGAAACGTGTGGTGGATGGCAATCCCCAGATCCGCGCTCAGCCAGGGAATCAGATCGTCGTCCAACTCGCCACCCTCCTCCAGCATCGCCTGCGCACTGGCCAGCAGGTCCGCCGCCAGCGCCAGGTGCCCGCCGTTCTCGAAGTCATACTCGAAGAGATTCTTCTTTTTGACCCAGCGCGGCCGGATGACGATCAACAAATCGCCCGGCTGGTTCGACGCATAGAACCGCCGGTAGCGTTCGACGCGCCGGCCGATGCGGGGAGGCAATGGAAGCC
>JACAEP010000102.1 GCA_013388795.1 Chloroflexota bacterium
GACCGTCTACAATGCGGCTTTGCATGGTCTTGAAATCCACTTCTTTCAAACTCACGCCGCCGCAGGTGACGAACTCATCTTTGAACTGTCCCTTGCCCTGAATTTTGTATTCGCCCGCGATCAACTCTTGCGCAAGTTTTTGCAACTCCGCTTTGGAAACATCCGCCCAATTTTTATCGCCAATGAAATACACCAACTGCTTCCACAGTCGCAGTGGAACTTGCGAGAATGCCGAATTCGCCGACACTTTTTTGCGCGCGTTCTCGTGCCAGTCTTTGTTGCGCTGCAAAACTTCCAGCGTGGCATCCAGTTTATAGTCGCCGAGCCAGTTCACAGTTAAGAGCGAGGCGTAATGTTTGTCAAACAAAATGCGCGCGCCCCAGGCAGAGAGCCGCAGCACAGCAGGTCCGCTCATGCCCCAATGCGTGATCAGTAGCGGACCGCGCGCGGTCAGCCCATCTATTTTTACAGTCACATCTTCCACCGCCACGCCCGCCAGCCCGTCAATACGTTTGTCTTTGATGTTGAACGTGAATAGCGAGGGCACCTGTGGCACAATGCTATGCCCCAAAGATTGAATCAGACTTTGCGACTTGCGATCACCACCCGTGGCGAACATAAGCTTTTTTGTTTGGATGAAAACCTTCTGCGCTTCTTTCTGGACCTCAAGCCTGAACCCACCCTGCGGAGTTTTCTCCACACCCAAAACGGATGCGCCCAACTCAATCCGCACCCGCGCCTGCTTTGCCGCGTCGCGCAGGCAATTTGCAATTGTATTTGAATCATCGGTGACAGGAAACATCCTCCCATCACTTTCCACTTTCAACTTTACATTTCTCGACTCGAACCACTCGACCGTATTTTTCGGTTGAAAGCGACTGAACGCGCCGCGCAGCTCATTCCCTCCGCGCGGATAATGGGTGATGAGTTTGACAGGCTCGAAGCAAGCGTGCGTGACGTTGCAACGCCCGCCGCCGGAGATGAGTACTTTGCCGAGCGTCTGGCTGGCTTTTTCGAGAATGAGCGCGCGCAGATTTGAGTTTTCTTCTGCCGCACGGATGGCAGCGAAAAATCCCGCCGCGCCGCCGCCGATGACGATCACATCCCAGATGGGGGAAAGTTTGGTTGACATGAGTGAGCGCCATTATACGCGCTGCGCGAGAATGAAGTAGAAACGAAACGACTCTCAGTTTTGCCGAGAGTCGTTATGAAGAAACAAAAACAAACTAGAACGGACCAAAGTTGATCGCGACGGCGATCCCCAAGAATACAACCGTTGCAAGGATGACCCACAACCAGAGTTTTGCCGTCCAGCGCAGCCATTTGGGGTAACCCACCACAGTAAGACCGAGACTGATGAGCAGAACTGGATTGGTGGGATAAGCAAGATTTGAAAAGCCATCGCCAAAGATATACGCCAGCACGGCAGTTTGGCGGGTGACACCGATCAAGTCTGCAAGCGGCAGCACAATGGGCATCATCAAAAAGGCTTTGGCAGAACCAGAGGCGATGAAGAATTCAATGCCAAGCGCCAGTGCATACACGACCAATGCCGCAGGAAACGCGCCAAGTTGTTGAAAAGGCGTCGCTGCAGCATGTAAGATCGTATCCGTTACGCCGCCGCTATCAATGATGTAGCGGATACTGGCTGCCATCAAAATGAGCGGAACAGATGGAGCCAACCCGCCCCAGCCTTCCATCAATCCCTGCCAGACGGTTTTGCCGCCTTTGCCAGAAAGAAAGCCGGCCCCCAACCCGCCAATGAGGAAGAGGATGCCGACAATGGGCAGGGCATAATCAGAGATGGCTGGTACGAACGGGACTGCCAGCATGGTGATGAAAATGAAGATTAACATGATGCCGAAAAAATTTATGGCGCGGTTTTGCTTGGGGTCTTCTTCCAAAAGAGAAGCATCCATGCTGGCGTACTTTTGGCGTTCTGCATTATCTTCATTGTGGACAAGCGAGGCTTTGGGGTCAATATCAATGCGTCGGGCATAGGCGGAGAGGAAGGTCATAAAGATCAGGTAAATGACGGCAAAGACGATGACCCGCAGCCATGCGCCGGAGAACAAAGGCAGCCCTGCCAATTGCTGTGCCACCCCCAGCGTGTATGGATTGGAAATGGCGGCGGAGAAACCCATGTTTGTAGCAAGGATGGACATGCCCAAACCGACCAATGCATCCCAACCCAAAGAATACGAAAGCGCGATCATCACAGGCACAAGCAGTACAACTTCTTCAAACGTTCCCAGGGTTGCGCCGAGGAACATGAACGCCAGTGAAACCATCCATAGCAAGGCATACTTCTGCCCGCTATATTTGCGCACGATACTTCCGATAAAAGCCCGCAGGGCGCCGGTTTTATCCATGACGGCAAAGGCGCCGCCTGCAAAGAATAAAACAACGATAATGACGACGACGGTCAGCCCGCTTTCGCTGCCCAGCGCTTCGAACGGAGCCACAAACCAACGCCAGATGGGGTAATCGGGACGTTCAATGAATTGGAATGACTCGGGGTCAATGGTTTCGCGCCCGTCCACTTCGATGCGGGAGTATTGCCCCGCCGGGATGACGAGCGTCAAAACCCCTGCGATCAACATCAAAACGAAAAGGATCACAAGCGATTGAATGAACGCCCGCTGACTGATCTGCGCACCTGCTTTTTGATCCATGGCTGCCTCCTTGACTTGGGAAATTAAGAAAACAATGTACCACACTTCCACGGGTAGGATTGTTAATGCTTCCCCTGTTTTATACTACGCCACCAAAGCGGATAAACTCTCCGCGATGATGCTCGGATTCCAATCCTTCGCTTCTTCCCGTTTCGAGACCCCGCTCAACACGAATGCCGTCGAGCAGCCCACGGCTTGACCTGCGGCAATGTCTGTTTCGAGGCGGTCACCGACCACCAGCGTCTCTTCCTTTGCTGTGCCTAATCGTTCAAGCGCCAGTTCCATTAAATAAGGGAAGGGCTTGCCCGCCACCAGCGGCTCGATCCCCGTAGCGGATGTGACCACTGAAAGCCACGATCCAGAGCCGGGAATTTCCCCGCGCGGGGTGGGGAAGGTCCGGTCAGTATTTGTCGTATAGAACGGACATCCCGCCCGCACCAGCAAGGTCGCCTCTGCCATTTTCTGAAAATTAATACCGCGATCAATGCCCATCACTACGGCTTCCGCTTGCGGCGCGTCTTCCACATCAACGACTTCAAAACCCTTCTCCTCCAACGCCACGCGGATGCCATTTTCACCGATCATGAAGACCTTCGTTCCACGCGGATGTTTCTGCGCCAACATGAAGGCGACCCCCAATGCCGAGGTGATAACTTGGGAAGGCTCCACATCCACACCGAGTTCGGCAAGTTTTTCCTGATAGTCTTCAGGAGTCTTCGTTCCGTTATTGGTAGCGAAGACGAACCTTAACCCGCGCTCGCGGATTCGTTTGAACGTTGCGGGCAAGTCGCCAATGGGCGCGTCGCCTTTCCAGATCACGCCGTCCATGTCGAGGATAAGCGCTTTGATATTTGAAGGAATCATACGATTTACGATTTTAGATTTCCGATTTCAGATTTACACATCACGTTTTACGCTTCACGTATCACGAACAACGCAGCGCGCATTATACCCACAAAAAAGACCCCGAAAATTTCTCTCCGAGGTCTCCAATTCCCAATTCCCAATTACTTGAAAGTCTTCTCCGGCGTCTCAATGATCTGATCCACCAAGCCGTAATCCACAGCCTGCTGCGCATCGAGATAGTAATCGCGGTCGAGGTCGCGTTCGATCACTTCCAGCGGCTGACCCGTGTTCTTCGCCATGATGCCATTGAGCAGGCTCTTGAGGCGCAGGATCTGCTTCGCCTGGATTTCAATATCCGTCGCCTGACCCTGCGCGCCGCCAAGCGGCTGATGCATGTGGACGGTGGCATGCGGCAGGGCGTAGCGTCGCCCCTTGGTTCCAGCAGCCAACAACACAGTCCCGAAAGAGGCGGTCACACCCACGGCAACAGTGCTAATCGGATTCGAGATGATCTGCATCGTGTCATAGATCGCGAGCCCTGCATAGATCACGCCGCCGGGCGAGTTGATGTACATGCGGATTTCTTTCTCAGGGTCTTCGTGATTCAAAAACAACAATTGCGCCACGATCACATTCGCAACCTGGTCGTCAATCGGCGTGCCGAGGAAAATAATGTTGTTGCGCAGGAGCAGCGAGTAAATGTCATACGCGCGTTCGCCGCGTCCTGTATTTTCAACCACCATGGGTACAACGTTCTTAAGATCTGGGATCATATTTGTCTCCTTTTATGCGGCTAATGTTACCGAGCGTCTGTTGGATTTTTATTAGAGTTTGATAGACGATTCCAATGCAAACGCTTCATACGCCGCTCAAGCCTGTGATCTGCCTAAAAGCCTTTTCTTACTCTGCGGCTTTCTCTTCGCCAGCCTCAGCCGGTGCGGATTCTTCTGCCACAGCTTCCGCGGCTTTTTGCGCTTCGGCTTCGCGTTCTTCCAATGGCTTGTAATTGCCGGTGGCAATGCTCTTCAGCATATCGAGCGCCTTGCGGGTCATCACACGGCTGGCGGCGTCCATTGCAATTGCCTGGCTCAACTCTTTCTGACCTTTCTTACCGCCGCCCAGTTTGTTGAAATTCACGCCTTGCATCGCCAGACCGTTGAGCGCGTTTATGTATTCGGCGTTCAGAGAATCATCATCGAGTTCAAGTTTTTCGCGCCGCACGATCTCGTCAAGGATCAGCCCGCGTTCGAGGCGTTTCTTCGCCACCGGTTTCACATCCGTTTCCATGAACTGTTCGCGGGTGGTATTGCGGACTTTGAAATACGTGTCGAGGTCCATGCCTTGTTGCGCAAGGCGCTGGGAGAGATCCTGGAGGACGTGTTCGCTTTCATGTTCAAGGGTGTGTTCGTGGTACTTGAGGGTTGCGCCTTCCTTAACCTTTTCGATCAGGTTCACAAAGTATTTGTCGTCATACTCGTTCTGTGAGCGGGTTTCAACATCGCGCTTCACGGCTTCCATTAATGCTTCAACATTTTCACCGGCGCCCGTCGTCTTGGCGAATTCATCATTGATTTCGGGCAGGATCACGCCGCGCACAGTTTTGATGGCAGCGGTGACTTCCACATCCTTGCCTTGCAATTCTTCCACATCCCAATCGTTTGGGAAGGTGTGCCGAATGGTCTTGCTTTCACCAGCCTTCAAACCGATAAGTTCTTTGGCAAAGCCGTTGTACGGCCATTCGGTGTCGCGCTCTTCTTTGCGGACGAAGGTCGCAAACCCGGTGCGATTTAATTCAGGAGTTTCGGATGATACGTCAAGGAGAACATAGTCTCCGGTTTCGATGGCTCGTTCCACCGTCTCGGTAGAGGCGTACATCTGGCGCAAATCTTCAAGAGCAGCATCGATATCTTTTTGCTCAGGAGCATTCCACTCATAAGGGAGGCGTACCGCGGTATATTCGCCGAGATCAACTTCCGGCGCAAGCGGTATGCTAAAAATAAACTTCGGCGGATTCAAACTTTCGATATTTTCCAGACTGCCTGACGCGCCCGGGTTCACATCCGCTTCTTTGAGAATGTTGGAGTATTCTGCGTCAATGAACATATCAACGGCCTGCTCGGTGATCGCTCCGTCGCCATACATGCGTTCAACGATATGATACGGCGCTTTGCCCGGGCGAAAGCCTGAGATATTGCCGCGCTGCGAGATTTTGCTTGCCGCACGCTTTTTATATTCATTCATCTTCTCCTGGTCCACTTCCACGATCAGCTTGACGGAGTGATTATCTTGGTATTGCTTTTCGATGTTCAAAGTTACCTCTCTTATTTTTCAAACCTGTCAGGGTTTATTATATTTTGTGGGGATGGAGGGGGTCGAACCCTCACGCCTTGCGGCACATGATCCTAAGTCATGCCTGTCTGCCAGTTCCAGCACATCCCCGGTTTGTGTACATACTACTTACAGGCGGGCGCAATTATACCGTAGGCAGCGCCGAAATCGGCATTTTTTGATGTCTTTTGCTGGCAGGTTTGTTACACGCCAGGCTCTGCTTTTGATGTGCAAATTCGGCTGTTTGTGCAGAATATTAGTGAAAGTTTTCCTGCCCTGAAAGTGATTGCAGGTATAATACCCTTCAACCTTTTTTGGAGAGAATGTAATGCCCATTTCTTCCGGCATCCCTGCCCCTGCTTTTGAATTGCCAGACGATACGAACACCCTTCGTAAACTTTCCGATTATCGCGGAAAGAATATTGTCCTCTATTTTTATCCGAAGGATGACACGCCCGGTTGTACAAGAGAAGCGTGTAACTTTCGGGATGATTATTCTGCCTACGAAAGGGCAGGGGTGGTGATTCTCGGCGTCAGCCCGGATTCGGTCGAATCACATATGAAATTCAAGAAAAAGTTCCAGATTCAATTTCCTTTGCTTGCTGATGACGGACATAAAGTTTGTGATCTTTATGGCGTATGGGGTCCAAAAAAGTTCATGGGTAAGTCATATGAAGGCGTTCTTCGTACAACGTTCTTGATCGACCCGGAAGGAAATATCAAAAAGGTGTATGAAGATGTCCGCCCGGCAGAGCATAGCCATGAGTTGCTTGCTGAGTTGGGGCTTGCCTAACCGCTGCGTATCAGAATAGCGGATGTTGTGTCATAGCAATACAGATTGCCGACGGAGCATCAAGATACTCCGTCGGCATGATTTGTGAATTTTCAAAGTGATTACAGGCTAAGAATAGCTGTGCATTTAATAATAAATCGTGACAACTAAATGGGATTTTGTTATAATCGGTTATTGTGAAAATTAAGACAATTTCAGCAATATTAGTCCGATTTAAAGTAGTCGTTTATGCTCTGTTGTAAACACTCTCAAAATCTGTCACTGCGAGCAAAGCGAAGCAGTCTTCCTGCCAGCGAGAGGATTGCTGCGCCGCCTGTGGCGGCTCGCACTGACATCCTTGCAACAGAGCAATCGTTTATCAATAACTAGATTTTTGTCATTGCTCATGGCGCTGAGTATCACCAGCAATCCAATGACAGCAGATTTTTTTCGAATGACACTTCGTTAATCATCGGGGCATCTGCCCCGTTCAATCTTTTCAGGAGAGAGAGTCTATGACCCATTTTGTAATTGTGGGAGTCCTGGTCATTGTGATGACCGTTCTCACGTATCTTGGTCTTGATGTCGCCGGGCTGGCGGAACAAATGCATCCTGTGGCGGCAAGCGCGCAGGCGGCATCCATCGATCAATTATGGCATTGGGAAGTGATGGTGATTTCCTTCCTGTTCTCCTTGATCGTGGTTCCCATGCTATACAGCCTGGTCGTGTTTCGTCAAAAGAAAGGGGAATTGAAAGACGGCGAGCACATGGAGGGCAACACCACCCTGGAAGTGACATGGACCGTGGTTCCCCTCATCATTGTGGTTGTGTTTGCTTATTTCGGCGCTTATTCGCTCGGTGAAGTTCGCCGTGTCGACCCGAATGCGTTGATCATCAATGTGAAAGGTCAGCAGTTTACCTGGGTCTTTGAGTATCCAGAGTATGGCATTGTCAGTTCTGAGTTATATCTGCCTGTGAACCGGCAGGTCGTGCTTAAAATGGAATCTGTGGATGTGATCCACTCGTTTTGGGTTCCCGAATTTCGCGTCAAACAAGACGTTGTGCCGGGCCGCATCACCGAATATCGTATTACGCCGACTCTTGAAGGCCGTTACAAGGTGCGCTGTGCCGAGTTGTGCGGCGCCTCCCATGCTTATATGGAAAACCCCGTGATCGTGGTAAGCGCCGCCAATTACGATGCCTGGATCGTGGAGCAGGCCGCCATTGCCGCCGCTTCGCAGACCCCTGAAGGCAAAGGCAAGATTCTCGCCACCCAGAACGGTTGTGTGGGCTGCCACTCTGCCGACGGCACGCAGTTGACAGGTCCCACCTGGTTGGGCTTATTCGGCAAGACCGAAAACTTCCTCGACGGCACCAGCGGCGTGGTGGATGAAGCCTACATTACCGAGTCGATCCGCGACCCGAACGCCAAGATCGTGGCTGGGTATCCCTCTCCCTCTGTCATGCCTCCGTATGCAGGTCTCTCGGACGAAGACATCGCGAACCTCATCGCGTATATCAAGACGTTGAAATAAGGAATAGGTACTATGAAAGCATTCTTTTCAAGCTCCCTTGCGCGCGGCTTGTTCTGGCAGTTGGTTGGCACCCTGGCGGGCGCCGGTCTGGTGACGGGCATTCGCGCTTTGATGGGACTGAGCATCACCGATACGTTCTTCTTCACCGAACCCGCCTGGGTGTTGGGCGGTTTCATTGGCGTCCTTTTCTTCCTTGTCGGCTCCGGCGTGACAAGCGATTGGATCAAATGGATGCGCGGCATCGACACGCCCGAACATCATGAAGACCACTTTGCCGGCGCGGAAAAACTTTTGAACGTTTCGCTCGATCACAAGGTCATTGGCATTCAGTATACGCTGGTGGCGTTGGCGCTTATTTCCATCGGCGGTTTGTTCGCGCTGATCTTCCGCACCGAACTTGCCGCTTCCGAACTCCAGTTTTTGACCACCGATTTAAAATTATTTGGACAGAATGGCCCGCAGTTGTATAACACTCTCATGTCTCTGCATGGCATGATAATGATCGTGTCCATCCTGCTGGGCATCGCAGGCATCATTAACTATGCGGTTCCGCTCTTGCTTGGCGCGCAAGACATGGCCTTCCCACGCTTGAATGCGTTTTCCTACTGGATTTCCGTCCCTGCGGCGGTATTGTTGCTCTCAAGCCTCTTCCTCGGCGGATTCGACACCGGTTGGACGGGATATCCGCCTCTTTCTGCCCGCGCCCCTGTCGGCATGCAGATGTTCTTCCTGGGCGTCTTCACCGCTGGCTGGTCGTCCATTTTAGGATCGCTCAACGTTCTCGTCACCGTTGTTCGTATGCGCGCCAAGGGGATGACCGCCATGCGCATGCC
>JACAEP010000029.1 GCA_013388795.1 Chloroflexota bacterium
CTCGAAGTGACCGAAGCCGCCCGCGAGTATCTCGCCGAAGTCGGCTACGACCCGCAATTCGGCGCCCGTCCGCTCAAACGCGCCATCCAGCGCGAACTGCAAGACCCGCTGGCGCTGAAGATCCTGGCGGGCGAGTTCAAGGAAGGCGATACCATCAAAGTGTAGCGGGGTGGGGCAGGATTAATCCTGTCCCACGATGCGCCGGTGGTGGAAGGGGAAGTGGTGGCGTAAAATAAATCGTCCCGAAGGTGGAACAGCCTTCGGGACGGTTATATATTGCATCTCGCGTCTCAAGTTTAATAAAAGGCAAATGAAGACCACGCAATACTTTCAATATACCCGTCAACGCCCCGACCGCGTCATGATTCAGGATAAATGGATTGAACAGGCCATTCGAAATCCGTTGCGTGAGGAAATTCAAGCCGACGGCAGAATTCGCCGCTGGGCGCGCATCCCAGAAATGGACAATCGTGTGTTGCGGGTCATTCTGCTTGAAGACGGCGAGACCGTTCACAACGCTTTCTTTGACCGAAACTTTAAGGAGTAAGCCATGCGAATCAAATACTTCGAGGATACCGACACGACGCTGGTCGAACTTTCCAGCAACCCGCCTGTCGAAACGCGCGAAATCAGCGAAAACATCTACGTGGATTTAGACAAGGACGGCAACGTGGTCAGCATTACGATTGAACATGCCAGCGCCGCCAGCGACATGCGGGAATTTCTCTATCAAAGAATCCCAGCGGCAATCTCCCCGTGAGACGCAACGTCCCAAAGGTCGAACAGCCTTCGGGACGTTGTTCAGAGCGGACAGGGGCGGCATGCTATAATCCCGGCGCGGAGGCTTTGCCGATGAACACCGACCTGACTTTCCTCACCAACGAACCCAATCAGACGCTCAAAGACCGCTTTCATGTCCTGGTCAAAGACGCGCGCTTTTTTGATGTGCTGGTGGGGTATTTTTTCGCCAGCGGTTTTTCCGCCATTTACCCGGCGCTGGAAAATACCGAAAAAATCCGCATTCTGGTGGGGATTGGCACGGACCGGCAAATGTATGAGCGGTTTACTGAAGCCAGGCAGGAGCGGCAGATGGAACTGCTCCTTTCTCACGCTGAAGCCAAACAGGTAATTGAAGAACAGGTTGCCCAGGAACTCGAAGATTCGCCGGACAACCAAAGCGTGGAACAGGGTGTGCTGAAATTTATCGAATGGATTCGGAGCGGCAAACTGGAAATTCGCGCCTACCCCTCGCAGAATATTCACGCCAAAGTGTACATCGTCACTTTCAAAGAGGACGAACGCGATTTAGGGCGGGTGATTACCGGCTCCAGCAACCTGACCCAGACCGGGCTGGTGGATAACCTTGAATTCAATGTAGAACTCAAAAACAGCGCGGATTACCGCTTCGCCAGAGAGAAATTCGAACAGCTCTGGAAGGATGGGGTTGAACTGAGCGAGAAATACCTCCAAACCATCGAAACCCGCACGTGGCTCAGTGCGGACATCCTGCCCTATCATCTGTACCTGAAACTCTTGTATGAATACTTCAAGGACGAATTGAACCGCACGGAAGATATTTTTGCCAATTATCTGCCCGAAGGCTTTTTGAAACTGGAATATCAGCAGCAAGCCGTCTTGAACGCTAAGAAAATCCTGGAAGAATACGGCTTTAACCAATGACAACCCTACAAACAATAATATCGAAACTACTTTGCTCATGTGATGGATTTTGTTAGCCCATCCATTTAGCCGTTCCCAATAAATATTGGTGCTTTTCGAGAAATGGTGTAGAATATAACTTAAGAATTAATAAAAATTGTCATTTCAAAACAATTTCAAAAAAAGGAGGCAGAAAAAAATGAACAGTATCAATCGCAGAGACTTTTTGAAAGCGGCCGGATTTGGGGCAGCCGCCACTGCCCTGACTGCATGTGGCGCTACTCCCGCTGCAACTACGGAGTCGGCGGGTAACATCACAGCCGACATGCCTGAAATTGACTGGCAGATGGCTACCAGTTGGAGCGCGGGATTGGGCATTTTATTTGGCGGCGCGCAAAAGTTTGCAGATCGTGTTGCTGCGCTTACCGACGGTAAGTTTAAGATCACGCCACGCGCAGGCGGTGAACTTGCCAAAGCCACTGAAGTGTTGGACGTGGTTTCGTCCAACGCAGTGCAAATTGGACATACTGCCTCCTACTATTATGTAGGTAAGAGTCAGGTCATGGGTTTTGGCGCCAGCCTGCCGTTTGGTCTCAGCGCCTCGCAGCAGAATGCCTGGCTGTATAGCGGCGGCGGGCTTGCGGCATTGCAGGAATTCTACGCCAAAAAATTCAATGTCATTCAGTTTCCGGCTGGAAATACCGGCGCGCAGATGGGCGGTTGGTTCCGCAAAGAAATCAAGTCTTTGGACGATATGAAGGGTTTGAAAATGCGCATCCCCGGTTTGGGCGCGGCAGTAATGACCGAACTTGGCGTTCAGGCGCAGAGCCTGCCGGGCGGTGAGATCTTCCAAGCGCTGGAAACAGGCGCAATTGACGCCGCTGAATGGGTGGGTCCCTATGATGACGAAGCCCTCGGCTTGAACAAAGCGGCTGGCTATTATGCCTTCCCCGGCTGGTGGGAGCCCGGAACCACTCTTGAAGTTCAAGTCAACCTCGATGAGTGGAATAAACTCCCGGCGCAATATCAGAATGCAATTGCGGTCGCGGCTGCCGAGAGTAACCTTGTCATGCTTGCCGATTACGAAGCGGCAAACGGCGACGCGCTTAAGCGCCTTGTAGACGGCGGCACAAAATTGATGAAATACAGCGACGATATTTTGGACGCAGCGCGCGAGGCGGCTTTCAAACTATACGACAAGTATGCTTCGGAAGACCCCGATTTCAAAGCCATTTACGAACCGTGGCTTGCTTTCCGCAACGGCGTGCAAAACTGGAATTTCAGCAACGAATTTGTCATGCAGGAAGTTCTTAAGAAAGCCGCTGAATAGAAAGACAAAGAGCCGATATAAAAAACAGGCAGCCTTGCGCTGCCTGTTTTTTTTCTTCTAAGCATTTGTGGCGAGGTATTAATGCCGCATTGCTTGCCGCCTAAACCTATTATGGCGGCGTTTGCGCGGAAATATCAATCAGCCAGGTGACGGTTTCTGGCACAAAGATGACGATGAGCATGGCGATTAATTGCAGCGCCATGAAAGGCAGCGCGCCTTTGTGAATCTCCTTGGTGGGCACATTCTTGGCGGCGCTTTGCAGGTAGAACAATGAGAATCCTACCGGCGGCGAGATGAAGGCGGTTTGCAGGTTGATGGCAAAGACGACTGCCAGCCAGACCATGTCTATGCCGAGCGCTTTGGCGGCAGGGACAAACAGCGGCATAGCGATGAAACTGATTTCAATAAATTCCAGCGGAATGCCCAGCAGGAAGATGGCAATGTTGGCGACGATGAGGAAACCCCACTTTCCGCCGGGGATCTCGCTGAGGAAACCGGTGATGATGGCTTGCCCGCCAAGCCGGTCAAAGACGAGGCTGAAGAGCGAGGAACTGAATAGGATGGTGATGACCAGTGCGGTGATGCGGGCTGTGGCAAGCGCCGAGTCGTAGATGAGTTTGCGGCTCAGACGTTTATTGCGCCATGTAAGGAAGACGGCTCCCACTGCGCCGATGCTGCCTGCTTCGGTGGGAGATGCCAGCCCCATGAAGATGCTGCCCAGCACAAACAGCACCAACAGCCCGGGAGGAACGACCACGCGCATGGCTTCGCGGAATAACTCGGCGCGGGTGAAGGTTAAGGCTTCGGGCGGCAGACCCGGCGCGAGATCCGGTTTGAGGCGCGCGACGATCAACACATAGGCGGCGTAGAGTCCTGCCAGTAATAATCCGGGAATCACAGAACCGAGGAATAGGTCTCCGACGGATACGCCGATTTGGTCGCTTAAGACTACCAGCACCAGGCTGGGGGGAATCATCTGCGCGAGTGTGCCGGAGGCAACGATGGTGCCGGTGGCGAGTTTTCTGTCGTAGCCGTATTTGAGCATGGTGGGGAGCGCTAACA
>JACAEP010000119.1 GCA_013388795.1 Chloroflexota bacterium
CTTGAAAGTTCCGCGAGAGTTGATTCAAGGCGTTGAACAAGTTGCGCATTTTCAATCGCCGCTGAAAGTTGATCTGCGAGTACTTGTAGTGTTTGAAGGTCGCGTTCGTCGAAAGCATCTCGAGTGGAGGCTTGAATATCCAAGACGCCAATCGTAACATTGTAGCTGCGAAGCGGAAGCACAATTTCAGATTTGGTGTCGGGCAGGAGCGGATTGTTATAGTGTGCTGTATTGAGGTCCACATTTTGAGCGATATAGGCTTGACCTGTGCGAGCCACATTCCCAACCATACCTGTTTCTCCGACCTTCAACCTGTAGTTTTGGGTAAGCAGCTGCTCTGCGGCTGCGCCGCTGGCGCCGCGCAAGATTGCATATTCGCCTTTTTCATCCATAAGAAAAATACTGACGTGATAGTACCCCAAGCGTTCCCTGATTAAGTTCGCTGAAACGTTCAAAAGAGTTCTTAAGTCACGGATTACCGTCAATTCCCGGTTCACTTCCGCAATGGTGCGCAGATCATTGGCAAGATGTGACAAGTCACGCGTACGGGACTCTACTTTCTCTTCGAGAGATCCAAACGCTTCTCTCAATTCATTTGACATTTGGTTGAAGGCGTTACCGAGGTCTTCCAGTTCATCCTGTGTGCGGATCTCAAGTTTATTTACAAATTTCTCATGTTCGGCAGCCAGGCTCTCCCCAGCGACGTAGCCGGCAAATGTCTTTAGTGCGCGTAGTGGTTCGGTGATGGACCTTGTAAACAACAGCACAAGAACGCTGATCACCAGAATTACTGCGAGAGAGTATCCGATCAATGTATTGCGAATCTGATTGGTTCTAGCAGTCAATTCAGACCTGGGATATGCCAGCGCCAAAGACCAGCCTGTGTTCAACCCAATGGGTGCGTAGGCAACCAGCATGGGCTCACCGCGCGGGTCGGTCGCTTCAAAGAAGCCAGTCTGCTGGGCGCGCATGGAAGAAATCAGTTCAATCCAGTTTGCGGTTTTTTCCGAAAACGCTGCGAGTACCATCGAGTCGGACATGACTTCATAGTCGCCGCCATTTTCTCCAATGCCAAGGATGATGCCGTTGGAATCGATCATGAACGCATATCCGCTCTCGCCGACTTGAATGGAATTAACAATTTCCTGAGTTTGCGAGAAGGCAATATCTGCTGTCGCCACGCCCTGGAAACGTCTATTTTCATCAAAGAAGGGCGCGCTCCACGTCACCATCCAGATATCGCCGCCGCCATAATCAAAGTAAGGGGCTGAAATGACAACACTCTGGCTGTTCTTTGCGTTTGTGTACCAGTCTTTTGAGAGGTAGTCGTACTCCGGTGTTCCCAGATCGCTGAACCGTAAAGTGTTGTTTGGCTCGCGGTTGAAGTATGGCGCATAATAGAATGAGTTGGGTTTAAATTGATTCGGCTCAAACGCAATCACGGAGCCGAAGACGGTTTCGTTGCGCCTTAGAGTCCCGCGGATTACGATGATCAATTCTGCCTCTTCAAAGCTGTTTAATTCTGCAAACACAGCCAGTTGAACCGCGATTGTTTTGGCAAGCAGGAGATCAGATTGGATGATTCGCGCCTGCGAAGCAGTTTGATCTTGAATCTCGGCGCGCACTGTTTCAACCAAGGCTTGTTGTGAGAGTTGGATGCTTAGGTAGGCATAGATAATGAGCGAAACGCTGAGTAAGCCGAGTATAGCCAGCGGTAGTTTAAGCCCCAAGCTAATGCGGCGCTTGCGGGGTGGTGTAGCTGGACGGGAATTATATAAACGTGGGGCGCTCATTGCGCCTCCTTCTCATCCGCATTCATGGAGTCGCCAATCTGGATAAATGATCTGGATGCGCCAAGCGCGAGCCCCAATTCTTGGATGGTGGTTTGCATGATACGCTCAAAATCTGTGGATGCGCCGATTTGGGTAGTGACATGCAAGATTGTTTCCTCCTGATGAGCGCGCCGGGTTGCATCTTCAAAGAGACGGGCATTTTCCAGCGCCAGAGCCGCACGGTCTGCAATTGCCTGTACCAGCTGGATCTCATCTTCAGTCCATGTGCGTCCAGTGTCATCTGATTCAATTTGTATAAGACCGATGACCTGTTCACGATACTTGACGGGAACAGCCAGGCTGGGCGCGACCCCTTTCCCGGGGCTTGAAACGGATACTATTTCCCCCATGGCTAGTGACTTTTCAAGCGATGGATTGATCTCCGATTTGCTGAATGAAACAATACTCCCATCCGGGCGGAACGAGTACCCAATCTGCAATTCTTTGGCGCCAAGGGGAACTATGAGTCTTCCGCTTTGTCTGGAGGTCTCTGTATCTTCGCTGCGGCTCAGAAGAACTGCCAGTTGATTGGCAATGGTCATCAAGATCGAGGCGTCTTCATCAGAAAATGCCGCAGACTGGGTGCTTTGCACATCCAAAACACCAATTACAGAATTTACAAGTTTGATTGGCAAGGCAATTTCGGAACGAGTTTCTGGCAGAAATGGATTATTGAAGAAAACCGCGTCGGCGCCGGTGTTCGAGGCGATGCGCAGCCTGCCGCTTTGTGACACATACCCCACAATTCCGGTTCCGCCAACTTTTAGTTGGTGATGTCGTTCAAGCATCTGCTGTCCGCCTTTGCTATTTGCAGCATGCAAGACCGCAAATCCGCGGGGTGAATCCACCAAAAAGATGCCGACATGATAATACCCAAGCTTTTCACTGATAAGGCGGGCGGCGCTATGCAACAGATTGTTTGTTGAGTTTTTGATGTTGTTTGTCAGTTCCTGAGAAATTTCAGAAGCTGCCTGCAGGCGGGCGGTTTTCGCCAGCAAATTACGGTTGCTTTCTTCCAGTTGTTCGGTGCGTTCCCGCACTTGATTTTCAAGTGTGTTGTTCAAAATCTTGAGTTCGTTTTGCGCTTGAATTGCAGCCGCGCGGCTTTCGAGGGACGACCCCAGCAGCCTGCGGTGCCGGTGAAATACGGCGGTCATTGCGCCCATGATCGAACTGAGGTATAAAACACCCAGCAAAAGATGCTCAAGATCGGTCCCGTAGGGGTTTGGCAGAATGCCGTTCATTTCCGCCAGCGCTGTTCCGCTGAACAAAACAAGCATGAAAGTCCCCAGCAAGATTGGGGTAAAGTTGCTTTTGCGGCTATGAACATGGGCAAGCAGGAACAAACCCACCACTCCCACCCAGACTAAATCATGTGAGCCGCGTCCTTCTGCAATGGCGGCAATACAGATTGAAATTGCTGTTACCATTGGGAAGAGGATCAAGTAACCGAACTTTCCGCGCACAGCCTGAATGAAAACAAAGAGCGCGACAAGGTTGGTGATTGCCGATGTCGTTAGGGCAAGCGGGGTTTGGAGAGCCGCGATTGCCAGCAGGGTGACCATGAGCGCCAGCCCTTGCGTGATGATGGCTTCACCGCGCTGCCCTAATTCTTCACCAGGGCGGTCTTTAAGGAAGTAATCGCGAATGTTGAAATTTTCCATACTATTCCGCCGTTTAATCCTCGGCTTTGAATCTGGCGTCTTCTCTTTTGATTTGCTGTTGACGCCCAACATTGCGAGAATCCAGTAGTTGGAATGTCACCGTTGCATTTCCAATGGATTGCCCCAGTTCTTGCACTGTTTCGCGGATGATCGCATCTCTAGTTGCCGACGCCGTAATGCGCCCTGAGATTTCAGAAACCAATGACTCACGCGCCGCGCGCTGCAGGGATTCGCGATAAAGCCGGGCGCTTTCCAACGCGCCACTTAATTGATCCGTGAGAGCAATGGCAAGATTGGTTTCATCCTGCGTCCAGGCTTCAGAGATGATGTCAGCTTTTTTCAGGCGGATGGCTCCAATCACGTGCCCGCGAATCTTGACTGGCACACTAATGGTCAAGCCATCATTATCAAGGATAAGGTCGCCAGTTTCAATGGCTTTAGCAATTACCGGGTTTACATTCTGATCTTGCAATTGAACTGTCGCGGGCGGCGTAGCAAGGAAGCCGATATTCGACTGGCTTCGCAAGATCTTGCTCCATGCTTCGCGGCTGAGTTGTCCATAGGTTGCGCGGGCGGCATCAATGGCCTTGACCATTTCATTGTAAAGATTGGCGTTTTGGATCGCAATTGCAAGTTGGTCTGCCAGGATTTGGATAATGGAAATATCTTCCTGATCAAAAGCCCGCGATTGTGTGCTTTGAACATCCAGAACGCCAAGAATCTGTCCACTTGCCACCAGAGGCAAAGCCATTTCAGAACGTGTCTCGGGCAGATCCGGATTATTGAAAAAGACTGCATCTGTTCCAACATCAAGGGCGATGCGCGCGCTGAGGGTTTCAGCCACATACCCTACGATGCCGGTTTCGCCAATTTTTAGATAGTGCCCCCTTTCCAGCATTTTTCGACCGCCCTCACTGTTGCTGGCCGTCAATACTGCAAACTCTTTCCGCTCATCGAGCAAAAAGATACCCACATGGTAATAGCCGAAGTTTTCATGGATAAGCGCGGTCGATCTATCCAAAACGTTTTCCAGATCGCGGAGGGAGGCAATCTCGCGCGCCACTTTCGCGATGGTTTCTAGTTTACGAGTCTTATTTTCCAGTTCTTCGCTGCGCTGCTCAAGAATGCCCTGACTTTCTTCGATCTATCCTGCCATCTGGTTAAAGGCTTGAATGACCTTGTCGAACTCGTCTCGCGCTTCGTACTGGATACGGAAACTGGTGTTGCCTGCCGAGAATTGTTCTGCCGCCTCAATTGTTTTCTGGAGAGGCGCCCTCAGCGCACTCAGCATTCGATAGCCAATTGTGGCGGCAACAAAAAAACTTACAGCGGAAAGCATAAGAAAAGCAGCCAGCTGCCTGCCTTGGGTGTTGACGCGGTTTTGAATTCCGTTCTCAAGACCCGCAGATGCAGTATCATAAAACTCAGAACTCTCTTTCCTTGAACTTTCATACAGGCTCAATAATTCCTGCGAATCTATAAACTGCTGGTCGCTGATTTTTTGCGATACCGAAAAAGAATAGGCCTCTATAGCAGATCGGTATTCGTCAAAAGCGTCTTGAATTGAGATGGTCATGGCTCCATTTTCATTGTTGCCCATTCCAACATCCAAGCCTCTATCAATTTCAGCCAGATTATTCTCCAGGGCGCTGAGGTATCCGCGCAGTTCGTTTTCTTCCAGCGGGCTGAGGGCATTATTTACAGTCAATTTGTCCATGAGAAGATTGGTTCTAAAGAGCAGTTCCTGATTTTTAGGCAGCCTAAGAAGCACAGCATCCATCAAATAATATGTGTCAAGGTCCGGGTCCAGGATGAGGTATGATTTATCGCCGACCTCGCGCGAATACGTTGACAATTCATCCAGGTACAGCAGTGCAGTTTCATTCTGCGAAACATTCCATTTCGAGATGAGTGTTTCAGAGGTGAAACTTAAGTCAAGTTCAGATGCGATTTCATCGTTGTTTCCGCGAATGGTTTGGAGAATCTGGTCAACCTGGCGTTTTGAATTCTCCGCATCGGTTGCGCTTGCCTGTCCATTCTGGGTCCGTGTGTTGGTGGTGTAAAAATTTTGAATTCCATCGGTGATCTGCCAGATGGTCCGCAAATAAACCACACCTTGCGCTTCTTTGATGCCATATCGCTCAATTTGTAGGATCTGTTCGTATGCAATTGGCAGAAAGGCGAGCAGGGGAAGCATGAAGATCAATAGAATAAGCGTAAATTTCTGGGAGGAGGTAAGCGTGGACCATCGCCCGAAACCTGTGGGTTGGATATTCGTCCTGCCGGTGGTGTTGATCTTCTGTTTGCTCATAAAATGTTCAAAATAAGAATTCGCGCCTGTTTGGTGTCGCAAGGCGGTTATACATTTGATTACGCATCTTCTTTATTCGGCGCAGCGCCAATCATGATTTCTGCTTCTTTCAGGTCAAACACCTTTCTGAGTTCGGTGGCCGCCGTCTTGATAACGGCTTCAATGTCCAGCGTTTCTCGGACGTAGGTCGAGAAGTTCGCGATCATTTGATTCCGCATCGCGTTTTTCTGGGCTTCATCCACAAGGCGGCTGTTTTCAAGCGCAAGCGCCACTTGAGACGAAATTTTTTCTGCCAGGTCGCGCTCGCGCTCCGTCCATTCATTCGATGTGCCTTTTCTTTTTTGTAGTCGAATGTTCCCAATGGATTGTCCGTGCAGTTTGATCGGAATAAGCAAGCCATTCTTTTGTTCACGATTTTCATGTTCGAAGAGCGGGCGGACGCCCGCAGGCGTATATTGGAAAGCGCTTTTGTGCCGGCTGGTGAATTTTGACCATGTCCGCTGAGTTTGAAGGGATGTATTCGCCTCAAGTTGTGAAAGCAGAGTTCTGGTTTCATTGAGGAGGCGCACATTATCGAAGGAAATGGCTGTCAAGTCTGCCAGTGCTTGCAAGACTTCGGCATCCTGTTCGTTGAAAGCGCGCGGCTGGTCAGAGTGAATATCGAGGATGCCAATCAAGTGTCCGCGCACAGCCAAAGGCATGACCATGCGTGAGCGGGTGAGAGGATAGTTCGCATCTTGTACAAAATTTGCCCTGTCGAGGTCGTGAGTGATGAGAGTCTTGCGGGTTTCTGCCACAACCGCCAGCGGTTTTTTCCGATCTCGTTCGATTCGAAATGACTGACCAATCTGCTTTTTTCCAGTTTCCGAAGAAGCCGCTTGCAGAAATGCAATCTGGCGCGGAGCATCCATGATAAAAATCGCCACATGGTAGTACTCAAATCGTTCAGAGATCAAGGCAACTGCTTTGTTGAGGAGTTCGCTGATTTCCTGAGATTCCGCGATGGCACGCGCCGTGGTGGTGGATGCCCGCAGTTGACCCATGCGGGTTTCCAGTTCTGCGGTTCTATCTTGAACCTTGGCTTCGAGGGTTTCCCTTTCTTGGTCCAACGCCCAAACCGCGCTTTGTATTTGGTTGACAACCCCTGCAAAAGCACTCTTAAGCATGTTCGTTGCTGTAACGATGATAATCCCTGCAATCGCAAAATCGATCGTATAAACAGCCCAAGTTGGCAGGGAAAGCTCGGGCACATCTGGCGCGGTGAGGCGATAAACCCCATTCAAAGTCAGGTAGGACATGACGGACAGGAAAATAATCGAACTTGCCAGAAGAATCGTGTCCGTTCTATTATCAAGCAGCAACGCGGCGAGGGTGATTGCCGTCAAAAGAAAGATCGAACCATCTGCCCAAGGCCCCCAAGCAAAAATCGCATTTACACCAACGGTAGTGACCATTGAGAGCAGGAGATAGGCGCGTAACATGTAGGGTGCCGGCAGAAGGGTTATGGATAACAGGATAAGGTACAGGGAAACAAACAGAATCCTGTCCGTCAGCGAGGCGGTGGCAAACGATGCTGCGATCAGGATTACGCCTAGTATCGAGGCGATGCGCAGCACAATCCGGATGAATTGCTCGCGCCATTCAATGAGATCAAACGTTGGAATGGTCACTTCATTCTGCTTCATTTAAACCTTCTAAGGAGACTTCAATCTCCACTTCGGAGGCTTCAAGGCTGCGTCCTAGTTCACGGGCTGCTGTTTGCAGGATACTATCCATTGTGGGGGAAGCCCAGATCTTTGAGATGATCTCGTTTGTTGTTTTTTCCTGCAGGGCAGTGTATTGGCTTTCCTCAACGAGACGCGCGTTTTCCAGCGCCAGGGCTGCTTGCGTTGCAATGGCTTCGATCAGGGTGCGCTGTTCATTTGTCCACTCTGAAGCGCCAGCCGCAAAAATATTTCCTATGATCTGATTTCTCAATGATAGCGGCGCCTCCAGCCCATGCCGATCTGCCAGGTCGGCGTCGCCAAGTGCGTACTGAAGCGGTTTCTCGGATGTAAGCGTTCTCCATGCAGAGCCGAGGTATTGCCGTTGTGTTGCCTGCATTTCGGCGATACTTTGCTGCGCTTCCTGAAAGAGACGGGCGTTTTCAATGGCGATTGCGATGCCGTTTGCCATGTTTTGATACGCATCCAGGTCTGCGGCAAGGAATTCGTTTTCTCTGGAAGAATGCATTTCAATGACGCCAAATATGGTTTCACCCACGAGCAAAGGGACAAGGATCAGGGAGCGTGTGTATGGAAATAACGAATTTTCAAGACGAATCCGGTTAATATCCTGAACGATCTGCCCGGTCTTGGAGCGGAACACTTGGGCGATGGCGCTTTTCCCGTTGAGGTTGATGCGGTGCTTCTTTTCCTTCATCAATTTGCCGGATTCGCCAGTCGCTTCTTTAAGTTCTGCCCACTGCCCAGTCGGGTCGATTAGATAAATGCCTGTATGATAGAAATTGAATTGATTTTGAATGACCCTGGCAGATACTGGCAGGATCTCATTGATATCAAGGGTGGCTGCCACGGCTCGTTCCACTTCATTGATGCGGCGCAGTTGCAAGGTGCGCTCTTCAACTCTTGTTTCAAGATTGTTACGTTCTTCGCGCAGGTCGAACAGAGTCGAAGAAATTTGCATTTGAGCCGAGGAGAATTCCTTCTCGAGCTGTTGAAAGCCGATCACGACTACAACGCCGTACATCATAAGCGCCCCTCCCGCGCTGACCCAATCTTCGAGTTGCGCTGGGACGGCGTTGGGGTTAAGCGTTGTAAACTCTCCTCCAAGCATCAGCCTGCCCATAAAAATAAAAGTGATAATCCCTGCGATCATCGCAAAAATGCCGGCGCGAGGCGAGAGCAGTATTGTGGCAAATACGATCAGCCCAAAGAAAAAGAATAACCCATCTCCCAATATTCCAAGGCTGAGCAACTCACCAAGCCCAAGCATATAGACGCTAAGTAGAAAAACCGTTATGCGCGTGTTGTACGAAAACCGAAATACAGCCGTTACCAGCACCAGTGTATATGTACCGATGAAAATCCCATCGATCAGAGCGCTTTTCGAAGCGCTTAGCGCCGGGAAAAGCGCAATCGCGCCAAAGATCAAGACGCCAAAAAGGAGAGGCAAAACAAACCGCTCCCGCCATACCCTGTACACGCGCCCAGTTTCAGGAGTTGGATTGGATGGATTGGAATCGTTGTTTTTTTTCATTCCTATGACCTTTCCTCATCCGGCATGTCGTTGTCTTTGGGCTGAATTTGGATTTTCGTAAAGCGGGCGCCTGTCACACGCGAGATTTCGCTTGCCGTCGTATGAAGAATGGATTGAATATCCGTTGATCTGCGGATCTTGTTTGTAATTTCATTGATCAGACGCTCCCGCTCAGACTGCGCTCGAATCTGTTCCAACAACCGGGCATTGGCGATCACTGCGGCAAGGCTGCCTCCCAGCGTGCCGAGCATTTCTTCATCGTTTTCGGAATAAGCGTCCAACTGTTCGCTTTCAACGTTAATCACACCCAGAATTTCGTTGCGATAAATCAACGGAACCGCCAGTTCCGATTTTGTGTTCGGGCTGGTTTGAATGTAGCGGGGGTCTTCGCTCACATCACGGAGGCGCAGTGGACGACGATGGGCAGCCACCCAACCGGTGACACCCCGCCCAATTTCAACCTTCATGCTGGAAATATCCTCCGCGTACCCTACAGCCGCCTTAACTTCC
Source organism: Chloroflexota bacterium (assembly GCA_013388795.1). Classification (GTDB taxonomy): domain Bacteria; phylum Chloroflexota; class Anaerolineae; order Anaerolineales; family Villigracilaceae; genus Villigracilis. The sequence goes on from JACAEP010000119.1 coordinate 9,576, forward strand.
AATGCGTGTTTTTCCCGATCCGATAAAAGGATCATGACGCGGTCTCCGCCCAATGTAACTTGAAGACCGTTCACCGCGCTTTCAAGGGCTTCCTCAAGCGTTGTGCCTGAGGCAGCCGAGGTGGTAATGTGGTGCAGCAGACGGTGTTGAGAGAGATGCTCTTGGGTTTCAGCAAATAGCTCTGTATTTGCAACGGCAACTGCCAACTGGTCCGCAAGGATTTGAAGACTCTTTAAGTTATCTTCCTGAAATGCATAAGGTTTGGCGCTTTGCACGTCTAACGCGCCCAGGATCTGGTCGCCAACTCGCAGCGGAATGGCGGCTTCTGCGCGGGTTTCAGGCAGGAGCGGGTTGGCATAATACGTCATGTCTTTTTGTGTATCACTCACCACCAGCCTCTCGCCTTTGCCGGTGACATACCCCACAATTGATTTTGAACCCACGCCGATCTTGTGCCCCTGGCGTTTCAGCTGAGCGCCTGCTTCTCCGGTTGCTTCGCGGATCACAGCGAATTCTCTCGGTTGGTCGAGCAGGAAGATTGCCGCATGATAGAAATTAAAGCGTTCTCGAATCAGCTTAACTGCTTTTTGGAGCAGTTCGTCGAGGTTTAGAGACCCGCTAATGTCGCGCGCGATTTCTGCCGCGGTTTCCACTTGCACGGTTCTTTGTTTGCTCTCTTCAAGCAGCTGGACATTTTTGATGACGCCTGCCACTTGACTTGCTACCGTCGTGAAGAACTTGAGATCTTCTTCATCGAATACGTTTTCGCGTTCAAGGTCTTGAATGATCAACGCGCCAATGGGTTCGCCTCTTAACAGCATGGGCGCGCCCATCCAGGATTTTGCGGGTTTTCCGACGACCTTGGCGCCAAGTTCGGCGGCTTTTCGTTCCGTATCTTTGGTGAGCAGCAACGGTTGTCGAGTTCGGATGAGAATGGACGTCAGTCCTTCGCCGAGCGGGAAAGGCGCAATGGATAACTGCCTGCCGTTTTCGTAACTGAACGGTATTTCCAGCATATTGGTCTCTGCTTTATAGATTGCAACAATCAGGTTGTAATCGCCAATGATCTGCTGGATTTTGGACAACAATGCCTGGAAGAATCCCTGCATGTCTGAGATGGAAGAAACCAGATCATTGATGGATGCCAGCGACTCCACTTCCCGCAGGTGTTTCTCTGTTTGAGCAACCGCATAGGCACGCTGTAAGGCAACAGACATCAAGCTTGCCAGGTTTTCATACGGCTGAATCATGGTTGCGTCAAAGGGCTTTTGTTGTTTGGAGCCGATCAGAATGACGGCTTCAAGACTATCCTGACCTTTGACTGGGATGAATACCGCCTGAAGCAAATTCAACGAACGAAGAACTTCTCCCAGTGATTTTGGCAGGTCTACGGCGGGCATCGCCGCAAATGCTGTTCCACGGGAAAGATATTGGTCAATCTCCGGTAATGAAACCGAATATCCGCCTTGGAGATCGCTTAGCGGGATTTCAACGCGGATCATTTCTGATGCCGAAACTATCCTAAGTTTGCTTTCGCCTGTCCTAAAAAGAACGACAAGGTAGGGGGATGCGCTTAATATCTGACCGCTGCCTTTAAATACCTCCGCTTCATTCTTGGCTTCGGCAATTACCCGGCTGGAACGATAGAGGCGGTCAAGCTCCTGGAAGTTAACCTGACTTGTCGCCAGTAATCCGGCAGTCTGAATAGCGGCGGCGATTTGACTCGCCAGGGTTTTCAGCATGACAATCGCATCGGCGCTGAATGCGCCAGCCTGAGCGCTTTGCACATCCAGGACACCTAAAACGGTGTTGCCCAGCGAGATGGGAACGCAGGCTTCAGACTTTGTTTCCAGCAAAAGTTCGTTTTGGAGGTGCAGGGGATCTTCTGTAATATTTGAGGCGACTCTTGCCTGGTTGTGCTCTGCCACCCAGCCTATGATTGAAGCCGAGCCAATTGGCAGGCTGTATTTTCTTTCCAATAAGCCTTTCGTTGCCGATCCATAACCGCTCTTGAAATCGATGAATTTGCCTGAACGATCCACCAAAAAGATGCTGGTTTGATAAAACCCAAACTCCTGCACCAGAAGCTCGACGGTTTTATCGAGCATTTCATCAAGATTGGGAATGGCGGTGATGTTTTGGGCAACTTCTGCCGCAATGCGAAGTTGAAGCGCCCGTTCTTCGACTTTTTGTTCAAGAGATGTGTAACTGCCTTCGATCTGATCGGCAAGATAGTTGAATGCGTTTGAAAGATCGCTGATTTCATTATCGCCGGAAACGACTGCCCGTTGATTCCAGTCGCCTTCTGCAAATTTGCGAGTGATAGTGGACAGTTGTTGGAGCGGGTGAATGACGCGCCTTGTTCCGTAGTAGAGAAAGACGCCTATTGCGACAGCCGTTCCAAGCACAAGCGCTATCGTGAATGGCGCCAGACTGTTGATTCGACGGTAGACGGATTCTGAATCGATTGCCAGCAAGATGCCGCTTTGCAGGGCAGGCGACCACATTGCCTGACCGAGCAGATTGCCTTCGTTCTCAAACGCCAAGTCCATCGAAGCGGAATCTGACTTGCCGCCGGTTCGCATGGTTTCGATGGCTGAAAATATTTTTGCGCTTGAATCAGTGGTAAAGCGGGCAAGCTCGAAGCCCCCATTGGGCTGAGTTGCAACAATCGTTTGACTGTTTGGCAATACAAAGTAGGTTTTTGCAAAGGGTTCCAACCCATTAAAAGGCTGCAGCAGGATACTTAAACTCTCAGTTTCGGTGATTCCAATTAACGTCCCAAGATTTGACCCGCGTTCAGTCTTGTAGTGAACTGCGGTCAGCAGGATGAGAGTCTCTTGATAATAAGGTTGCAACCCATAAGACAGAGTCGAGCGGTTTTCATCAGGATTGAAAATGGATGAAGCGGCAATGGAGCCGCCTTGCCAGCCTTCGTTGCTTGCGAGCCGGATCTTTCCATCTCTGTCGACCAGCAGGAAGGCATCAAAACTCTCAAGATATTGATTGGCATCCTCAGACAGCAGAGCCTCCATAAAGCGCAAGCGAATTTCGCGGAATTCACCGCTTTGCGGGTTGGCATGCAGCGCTGTTTCGATTGCCAACGATGCCTCTTCTGCCGAAAATTGTTCTTCCAGTTTGTTTTCTTTCGCCTGAATCTCACGGGCTATCACTTCGATCTGATTTGCGAGAAGACTTTGAGTTTGTGTTTCGGCTTGCTCTCGTAATAACGTTTGGGCTCGCAGGTACCCCGCCGCCGCCATGATGGCAAGCGGAACAAACGTAAAGATCAAAAGCGTCCGGACAAGTGTGACCGTGAGGCTGCCCCTGGATCTTCCTTTTTTGTATGTCTCATATTTGGGCGGCACAGCAGGAATTGTCATTGTGAGAATTTTACAATACGTGGCTCGGAAATTTCTAACTGAATTCCCAAACCGGCTCACCGTTCAAAATGCGGCGGATTTGATCCGGGAAGCGGTCTGGATCTAAGGGTTTGCCCAAAAAGCCGTCAAAGCCCGAATCTTTCGCTTTTTTCATCTGTTCTTGGCTAGCCTCCGCGGTGACCGCGATGATGGGCACTGCCTTGAATCTTTCCGATGCGCGGATTTTCCTCAACGCGCCGTACCCGTCTTCATAAGGCAGGCGGATATCCATCAAGATCAAATCCAGCCGTGGCAGGGTGTCGGCATATTCAACCACTTCATACCCGGAAGTCTTCCATTCACAATGTATGCCAAGATAGCCCAGCATACGGGCGATTAGCACAAAGTTGGAAACATTATCTTCCACTACCAACACGGCCGCATCTTTAGGGATGGTCGGCTTGCGGATAGGCTGCGTATCCGAAACCGCAGGGGTTGGGTCTTGTTCAGGCATTGGTTCTCCTTGTTATAAAACGCTCAATCTGCTGCGCAAGCGTATCGATGTCAATTGGCTTCTGAATGTAACCGTCGCACCCCGCCTCCAGCGACTTTTCACGGTCGCCTCGCATCACATTGGCAGTAACAGCCACAATCGGGATGTTTTTAAATTTCTCCATCTTTTTGATGATTGCCGTCAGGGTATAGCCATCCATATCCGGCATATTGATATCCATCAGAATTAAATCAATGGTCTCGCGTTCAAGTTTTTGAAGCGCTTGATCGGCCTGCGCCGCTTCTATAACCGCATAGCCTTCCGCGTTCAAAACGCGCCGAATGAGGTTTCGATTGTCTGGGTTGTCTTCCACGTATAGGATAGTTATTTCTCGGTCTGTCATGGCGTTCTCCAGTCCAAATTTTACTTTACTGTAGTGTTCATCGCATAACAGCTGCCTTGCAACTTGCCAACGACATAGTATAACAAAAAAGCCGAGGCAAAAACACTCGGCTTAGAGCGGGTGATGGGACTCGAACCCACGATATCTTGCTTGGGAAGCAAGCGTTCTACCACTGAACTACACCCGCATGACATTGAAGGATTATACGTCACGCTGAAAAGCCATGTCAAGCCTGCGAACGCAGCTCGGCTCTTTCCGGGATCGCTACTGCTTGCGTTTCAGGAGCATGTTTGCCAGCCCGCGCATTGCCTCTCCAGCTTCTCCCTGTGGGTTTGCCTGCTCCAAATATTCAAGCGCTTCCTCCGTCAATTTTATAGACATTTTATCCGCGTATTCTTTTCCGCCTTCTTTTTCCAACAAGGCGGCCATTGCGCCGACTTCCTCCTGCAAAATGGCGCCTTGCCGCCAGCGTCGCGCAAATTCACCGTTTTTTTCCAAGGCAAATAACACAGGCAGTGAATTTTTTCCTTCCACCAAGTCGCTTGCAGTAGATTTGCCGGTCACCGTTTCGTCGCCCCAAATGCCGAGAATGTCATCCTGAACTTGAAACGCAAGCCCAAGGTGATACC
>JACAEP010000323.1 GCA_013388795.1 Chloroflexota bacterium
GCGCCTGGGTTATGTGCTGGGCAGCCGGCAGCATCAGGGGGTTAGATTGGCGTCGCGGGCGATGAGCGGTAGGAAGATACGTTGGGGGTTCGTGAGAGCCAGGAAACCGACGCTGGCTTCGGAAAAGTTGTTGAAGCCAACGAAGGCCCCCATGTCGTTGATGGCGCTGATGACAGTTTGACCCTCGCCAATGTCGATGGGGTTGACCGGTTCGTCGCCGAAGAGGAGAAAGCCATGTGTTCCCTGGGTGTCGTCCTCAGCGTCGAGATCGTAGAAGCCGGACATGACGCCATCGGCGTTGATTCCCATGATGACGGTTACGGGGGCGTCTTCGAGGGCAAAGCGGCTGATGGGGTTGAGGTTGGGGTCGAGGGCGTAGGCAAGGCAGGTGTGGGGTTGACCGAGGATGGGGTCAAATTCGCCGTAACCGCCGTAGATAAGGCCCTCGTTGTTGATGCCGTTGACAATTGTGGCGTCGGTGGGTTCGGCGCTGGCGTCGAAAATTTCAAGTAGGGTTCCGGTCAGGCGAAAGCCGCGCACCCGCTCTTCCCGAGCATCCATGAAGCTGCCCACGATGACCCCCTCGTCGTTGATGCCGCTGACGTAGGTGTTGAGGGGCGGGTCCCCTACGTCGATGGGGGTGTAGGCTTCGGGGTCGGCCGGGTCGCCATCCAACACATAGCCGTGACCCAGGCCGGCAGCATCGAAGTAGACGCCGACAATCTGCCCCTGATTGTTGATGGCAAAAGCTTCTGTGCCTTGCGCGCCGGGGAAGTCGATGTCGCGGAATGCTTCTGGCAAGGTGGGATCGCCCTGCAGGAGAAAACCGTGTACCAGGCCATCAGCGTCAACATAGCGCCCCACCATCTGGCCCTGGTTGTTGAGGCCGATAAGGCGCGTACCGCGCCCGGCCGTCTCCTGGTCGGCGTTAGGGTGGGTAATCGGTTGGACGAGCAGGGGGATGGGAGCGGGACCAGGGCCGGCGACAGCGGCCGGGGTTGGAATGACGCCATATAGCAGAATGATGAGCGCTACGCCGAGGATCAGAGCGGTCAAATAGGGGGGTTTATGGGGCGTGTGCATATCCCTTGCCTCCAGATAGGTACGGTTACAACCGTCTATGGCTTTGTTCAAGGGAGGGCAGCCTGGGTTCTACTCGATGGGGCGGGGCTGGAACTGCCTTCTTGGAAAAGCGCCAACAGCAGGATCAACTCATCTTTCCAAGATAGCGGCTAAAAGGGAAGGTGCTTCTCTGAAATTGCTCGCTTGGGGGTGTCCGACCGCTTTAGGCCGGGGATGGGGCGGGGGTGTCCGGCCGGCCGGCGACGAGCCGGATAAGCGCTACCCCATGAATAGCGCCCACCACCGCCCCGGTGAGAAGCAAGGCCAGCAACAGACTGGTCACTGCGCCGATGGTCGACCGGGCCTGAAAGGCGCGGTCGACAGCGGCGAAGATAACAGGCATTCCTGCGGCCCAGGCGACCATGTTGGCGGGTAGCCATAGCGCCGCGCCTGGGACGACATGCTTCAAGGCGCGCCATTGTGGGAAAGCAAGCACCAGACCAAGAAAGAAACCCATGAGCGCCGCCATGATCAGAACCAGGCCGGGGGCGGGTTCGACAGCCGTGGCCTGCGAGTCGCCGGCCGTAAGATCGCTGAGGGCGGCCGGCAGGGAACCGAGAAACCAGGCGATGAGGACGCCTGCCAGCGTGGCGCGCAACCAGGCGGCGCGGGTCAGAGTAGGGAAGACGCGCCGTAGGACGACCCATTGGAGGATCGCCACCGTGGCCCCTTCGATAGTTCCCGAAGCGGTCATGAGGAAGATAGTCAGCAATGGGCCGGCCGCGCCGGGGATGTCCGTCAGCCGGGTCAGGATGAGAAAGCCTACGCCGAAAGTCAGACCCAGCCCGATGAGCTCAGCCAGGGCGTTGGCCCCTATCCAGCGCAGCCACAGAGAGAAGGAAGATGGTGAATGGGTCATGGGTTGCGGGGGTAATGGTGTGGTATAGCTCGCCACAAAGGTGGAGTTGGTCGACGGATGCTAGGGAAGCGTTTCGTTAAGGAGAGCAGAAGGGCGGAAGTGACCTAGCACGCGCAGAGCGCGCAGAGTGTTCCAGCGACTTGACCGGCCGGGCTGTTCCATCTCGAAGTGGGTCTGGCCGGGGTGACGGGCCTGAAGGGGCCAGGTTCCATCGACGCGCCGCTTGCCCAGCAGAGCCGCAAGGGCATCTTCCAGGCGAGAGTCGTCAGGCTGGCCGACCAGGCGCAGATAATCCAGGGCCCGCAGAATGTCGTAACGCCAGCGGGAAGGGTAGGAGAGCATCAGGAAGCGGGGGTCGATGACCGCGCCGGTGCGGTCGGAACGGAAGAGGCGGTGCTGAAGGATGAAAGCCCGGCCAGCTTCAGCGACCGTTTGCAACTCCTCTAGCCGATAGGTGTAGCCGTTGTGGGCATATTCGGCGATGCCCTCCAGGACGGACAGGGTTGAATGCAGGGAGCTATGCCCTGCCCCGCCGCGATTGGATTGACAGTTGAAGCCCCCATCTGGCATTTGCACCTCCAACAGGAAATCCACAATTGAGCGCAGTGCCTGCGGTGACAGGTGGAAGTAAGCGGCGTATTGGAGGAACATGCCGTTGATGCACACATCGCTTTGCTTGATGGCATCGGAGGGGTTGACGCCGCCATCGGCCGCTTTGCGCGTGGCGGCAATCTCTTCCACACTGGCGCGGATGGCCGGGTGGTCAGGGGTGATGGCAAGCTGTTTAAGGTCAAGCAGAGTGTAGTGGGTGGATGTCCACTTGGGACGGTAGAAACCCTGTCCCCAATGGCCGTCCGGCCGGCGCAGGCGCAGAAAATGAGCGCCCCAACCTTCCGTCGCTATGCGTGCCTGCAGCTCCGGCCGCGTCTCATCCAGCAGGTCGCGCCACACCTGGTACTGAATAGCCACATCTCCTTCCAGCAGCCAGGCAAGGAGGGGGTGATCAGGGTTAAAGGGTGACATAGAGAATATAATAATGAACTTTCGCCTGGGTGGCAAACGCCAGGCGATAGCACAACGCACTACAGGCCCCAAGGGATTGACAAGGCCCCTCCGATGGCTATAGAATAGCATCAACAAATTTTTCTCTTGAGCCTGTTGCTCCGTCAGGAGGGTGTGATGGTCTCTGGCAGGTTGGGGCGCTGGCTGGCAGCGGCCGGCGCGGTCTTTGTGATCGGTAGCTTCGTGTAGTTTAGTTAACGATGCCTGTTGCCTCTTCCCAGGCTTACCCCCCCGGCGCGACACCCAC
>JACAEP010000120.1 GCA_013388795.1 Chloroflexota bacterium
CCCCCCCTCCCTGGAGACTTCAATGAAAAAGCTTGCACTGACCCTCATCGCCATTATCTGCCTTTTTGCAGCAGTTCCTGCCCATGCACAATCTGCCGAATCTATCTGGATCACCGCCAGCGCCGCCAACTTCAAAACCGGCGAGACTGTCATTATTACCGTGAACGGAATTTCCGCCTCACCCATTCAGGGCATGACCTTCCAAATTCGATTTGACCCGGCATGTCTCAAACCTGTCAACGCGGCCAGCCCCATCGTCGGCATGAACGGCTTGCCCCTGCCCCAGATTACAGGGCTTGTTGACGCATCATTTGCCAGCACCACCCCACAGGTTGCCAATGGCGTACTTGCAGAAGTGCGCTTTACCACCCTGGGCGCCTGCCAGACCAATGTGACACTTGAAAGCGCCGCACTGGTCATCAAGAACGAATCCGGGTTTGCCGCGCCGCTGCCCGGTGTGACGCTTGGAGAGAAGACTATTCCACTCGCCATCAGCGCCGAACAAGGCGTCTCGCAGGACCTGCCCCTTTTGGGCACTCCGCTTCCACTTGGGACCGAACCGGATTCTGAATCCCCAGCCTCGCTCCCCACCGGAACCGTGATCGTGCTTATCTTCATCGGTTTGTTGCTTCTTGTGGGAGTCTTCTTCCTGATCCGCATCTTGCGAGGCGAAAAAACGAACGGCTGACGCTTCTTCATTCGCTTCGATAGGACCTTTGCCATGAAACTAAAAAACCCAGTCAGAGTCATACTGATCGTTGCCATCCTGCTTTCTGCAATTCCGTCGGGCGTTTTCGCAGACTCCGCCCCCCCACTCGACATGTTCCAACTCCCCTGGGAGCAGGGCAAAGCCTGGGTGTCCTACGATGGTCTTGATAACGGCTGGAGGCGTCCCAGCGCCAGCCCGCACAGTTACAAGAACGGCGGCGCCATCGACTTTGCCCCGCGTGTCAACATGGTGGTCGGCGAAGACACCTCGAATGATTGGGTTGCCGCTGCTGCAACCGGAACGGTGACACAAGTTGGCTCCTGCTACGTCAAGATTGATCACGGTAACGGCTGGATCACGGAATACTGGCATCTTGACAAAATTCAAGTGACAGCGGGCAGCATGGTCAGCCGCAATCAAAGGCTGGGCATTATTCATAACAATAAGAATCAGCAGGTGTGTCTGGGGAATGAATACCCTGGGCCGCATTTGCATTTCGTGTTTCGACCCAAAATTCTCGATACCCGTTTTGCCGGTTGGACAGTGAACTACAACGCATTTACAAACCGCACCACTTACACCAAGAATGGACAGACCGTTCCCATTCTCACTCCGCTGATGAACATCCCAGACATGCAGATCGTCAATCGCGGCATTCTGGATTGGAACATCAACTACCGCGGCAGTGTGGATGCATACCGCCGCGAACGCTGGTCGTTGATGTTAATAGAAGACGCCAAATTTGACGTCACGGTCACGCCTTCTGCCATTGGACTGGCGCCCATCATCGTTTTGTTGGATTCGGATGGAAATGAGATCACGCGCGCCAGCGGCACGCTCAACGCCATCCAACCCAGCGGCTTTTACTATGTTGAGATTCAATCGGAGGCAGGCACAGGCTTTTATGACATGATCGCCACCAAACAGGAATCGGGCGGCGCAACCGTCACGCCTTCGCCTACTTCCACAGAATATGTCACCCCAACTCCTTCCGGCTCCGAAACCCCAACAGCCACTGGCGCATTGACCGGCTCCGAAACTCCAACCCCCACAGAAACTCCCACCGGCTCTGGAACCCCAGACCTGACCCAAACATCCATTGCCACCACTCAGACAGCAGGTCTTGAAACGTTTACGCCAACCTTAACAGAAACCCCGTTAGATACTTTCACTCCAACTCCCAGCGCAACCGAAACGTTGCCCCCCCCGCCGACTGCAACAGATACTCCTTTCAATACCGAGACTCCCACTCCGACCTTTAGCCCCACGCCAGATTTTTCTGGAACTTTGGTTGCAGGCACACAAACCGCTTTCGCCGCAACCCAGACGGCGGATGCTGACTCACAGACCGCCACTGCCGCCACGCTGACGGCAAGCGCTGCAACACAAACGACAATTGCCCAAACGGAAATGGCAGGCACCCAAACAGCGATTGCAGGCACACAAACCGCAATTGACCTGACCCAGATCGCAGGCACGCAAACCGCCATTGACCTAACCCAGATCGCAGGCACGCAAACCGCCATTGACCTGACCCAGATCGCAGGCACACAAACCGCCATTGACCTGACTCAGATCGCAGGCACACAAACCGCCATTGACCTGACTCAAACTGCAGGCATTCCAACCGGTACCCCATCTGCAACCTTGGTGAGTACACCAACCACCATCCCAACCCCAACCGGACCGTATGTGTTGGTGGATGTCATCCAACCGAGGCTGACCTTTAACCAGACCAGCCTGGTACATGTTAGCTTGAATAACGTACCCGTGGAAGGTTATACCAGTACGGAGTTTGTTTGTACGTATGACCCCGCCATTTTGGAGGTAGGCGCTATTCTTGCTGCCGAACTCTTCGGTTCCGATCCCGCTACAGCGCTGAGCGGTCCGCAAAATGGACAGTTCATCTTTGCCATTGCTGGAAGTAACGGCAAAAAAGCAACCTCCAGCGCAACAGCCTTTACTTTCTCGGTGCGTGGATTACAAACCGGTCAATCTACGATCCAATGTACGGCGCGTGTCTCAACGGGTCAGGGCAGCCTGCAACCCATCGATTACATCCCAGATGTTGTTACCGTACTTGACGCCAGCCAGTCACCCACGCCCGCCCCGCCGGCTTCTGCATTCGTCGCCGGACAGGTCATTGCCAGTAAACCAGTTACGATCCAGTTGTTCGATGCAAGCAATTCGCTTGTCATCTCGCAAGCCGCCAACCCCGATGGAACATTCGCCCTTCAAGTAAACGGTGGGACGTATACCATTGTCGCTTCGGCGCAGGGCTTCCTGAATGCACAGGGATTTGTGCCCCTCACAAATGGTCTCACCGCCACCATGCAAACTGTAAGTTTGCCTGCGGGTGATATTGACGGGAATAGCGTTATTGACCAGTTCGATGCCCTGACCATTGGGATGAATTACAACGGCTCATTCCCTGCCGCAGCCGATTTGAACAACGACGGTGCCATCAATGTCCTCGACCTTGAACTGCTGGCGGCAAATTACAGATTGTCTGGCGCGCTTATTTGGCAATAAAACAATCTCTGGCGGGGCCTAGCCCCGCCAGAGCGGGTATTAGAATTCGATCTCCCCGATCTGCTCAAAATTGATATCGAACAATTCTTCGGCTTCCGTTTCAAGCTCGGCATCAAGCGCGTCTCCCGCGCGGACTCCGCGATTGCAGTACGATCTGTAAGGGCAGTACAGGCAGCGGTTGGCGTCCTCCGTTTTCGGGTAGGAAGAGGCGGTTTTTATTTCCTCCGCAAAACGAGTCAGGGCATCCCAATCCCGTTTGAATTGATCGGCTTGGTAGCGGAATCGTGCCGGGTCGTTGGGAAAATCTGAAAACCAGTAGATCATCTCGATCTGTTCTGGCGCAATCAACTTTCCGCCGTTGAGAAAAGCGCCAGCCTGCACCAACAATGCGCGATATACGCGGGTTTGCAAGCGAATGGCGAGAAACTCGTTCTTCGGGCGTTTGCGATAGGTCTTCCAGTCGTAGATAAAAAAATTTTCTCCATCCCTGGCGATCAGGTCGTATTTGGCGACGAGACGAAACGATCCCAGCGGCGCGGATAATGTTACTTCTGTTTTGAGACCTGACAGCCCTCCAAGGCCTGTCAGGTCTTGGTTGGATATAAAATTATCCCACCATCGTCCAAGGTTTTCGGTGCTTGCTGTTTTGGCGATCCGTTCTGCCGGAATGCCGATGAAATATTGTTGAACAAGGCGGTGGAAATATTCGCCCTCGCGCTGATGTTTTTCGTTTTCGAGCGCAGGTTCGGTTTCGATGGCGGGATACGCCAAACGCTGAAGATAACGCAGTTCGAAACGGCGCGGACAATCGTTATAATCTTGCAAAGATGACTGGCTGAGCGAGGTCAGTTTGATAGACATATCTTATTTTGCCACAGAATTTTATGCCTATGCTATACTCCTGCAAAAATATGAGCATGGATAGGGAGTAAAACCTTACCATGCTCCTAAACATCTGGAGTTTTATGGGACAGGAAACACAAGTAGCCGTTTTTATCGACTACGATAATATCGAAATCAGTGTGGAAGAAGCCTTTGGCAAGGGGAGCGATGTGGATTGGAGCCGCATTTTCAACTATGCCTCGCAGATCGGGCGCGTGGTTTTGCGCCGCGCCTATGCCGACTGGGCAGAAGCCGCCAGCAAACAACGTCACTTGCTCAACATGGGCGTGGAGTTGATCCACGTCAACAGCAAGCGCGGCAAGAACGCCGCCGATATTCGCATTGTGCTCGATGCCATGGACCTGTTTTATAACGGGCGTGACTCGTTCACGCATGTTCTCCTCGTTTCAGGAGACGGCGATTTTACAGAATTGGTCCATCGTTTGCGCGCCAACGGCAAGACGGTGATCGGTTTGGGGATTAGCGGCACGACGGCGGATTATCTCGTCAGCGCCTGCGACAAATTTGTGTATTACGATAAATGGCAGGGCGTCAATAAGTTCAAAAAAGAAACGCCTGCAAATGGCGGGCAGAAACTACAGGCTGCCAAACAAAATAACCCGCCCGCGCCGAAGCAGGAAAAGTCTCAGCCGCAGGAGAAGCCCGCCCAAAAACCTGCCGCGCCAATTTCGCCGGAAAAACGACTGGAACGTTACCTCAACATTCTTTCTTCGCACAAAATCCGCATGACGCCCAGCGCGCAGCGTCCCTTGGTCATTTACAAGATTTACGATGTCATCAAAGAGAATCCGGGCATCACCTTCAATCAGCTTAAAGAAAAAGCACAAGCCGTCTTTGCGAATACAAAGGTCGAGCCGCAGCTTGCGCTCGATACGGCACATCAACTTTTTCATACCTTTTGCTTTGAATTTGATCAAAGCAACGAACGCATTATGGATCGCAGGATGATGATTCCTGACGATACGAAATCTCCGGCCGACCTGCTAAACAAATGTGACCAGAAACTTCTTCGCTTGATCGCAGGCGACCTCGGCGCTTCAGAGGTCTTAGATAAAGAGATTGCCGCCAAACTGCTTTATGGCGGTGTGCCCAACCCCAAAGTACTCGACCATATCCAAGAATTGCTCGATGCAGAATCTCAGATTTTATGATTGACAAGGAAGAACGCCCGGCGCGGCAGGAGGAACTATATCAAATTCAACGCGCATCAAACTTTCCTCCTAAAATACCATCCGCCTTTTACTTATTGCAATCTTCCATACTTCTTCAGCAATTCCCTCACTTCTGCGTGTGGTAATGCCTTGACACTGAACTCATGCCCGGTCATATCCTCAGCCGCAACCATTGAGTTGATGATCGCTTCTTCGGTGGCAAAAACTGTCGCGGCAAAGATAGGGTCTATTTTGTCATTGGATAATGCTTGAATTTCAGAAATGCCTTTTTCATTGGGTTGGGTTGCCTGCGGGTTGGCAGTGGAAAACGCGAGAAAAATATCGCCAGACCCGTTCCCGCCCACCGAGCCGGTACGTGCCATCCCCAATGAGACGCGCTTCGCCACCCGTTTGAGTTGGTGCGGCAATAAAGGCGCATCCGTGGCGACGATGACGATCAACGAGCCGTCATCCATTTTGTATGGGTCTTCGCCGCTGGTGATGGGCGCGTTCTCGACGAGGTGTTTTCCCACCGGCGCGCCTGCAATCGTCAACAGATGCCGCCTGCCGAAATTTGTTTGCGCCAGTACGCCTACCGTCCAGCCGCCGAGTGTTTCGGGCAACTTGCGCGAGGATGTGCCCGTGCCGCCCTTGAATTCGTAGCACATCATACCCGTGCCGCCGCCGACGTTGCCTTCATCCATGAAGCCGGATTTCGCAGAATCCAATGCCTCAAATACATGCTGCTCTTTGACAAAGAATCCATTCATGTTGTTTAACCAGGCATCAGCGGTCTCTGCTACAACGGGCAATGCCCAGGGCTGGTATTGAATTTTATTTTTCACCTGCCAGGCAATGATCGTATCGCGCACAACGCCGACACTGTGGGTATTTGTAATTCCAATCGGACCTTCCAAAAAACCGCCTTCTTCCACCCATGCGGCGCCGGTCATTTCGCCGTTGCCATTGAATGCGTGGACGCCCGCATAGACAGGCGAGAAATTTTCCCGCCCGCGCGGGTGGATGATCGTCACGCCGGTGCGCGCATCTGTCCCTTCGATGATGGTCGAATATCCAACTGTGACGCCGGGCACGTCGGTGATGGCGTTGAACTCGCCGGTTGCCCCTTCAAATGGAATCCCCAGATCGCGCGCGCGTTGTTTCTTCATCGATTCTCCTTGGCGATGCTTACAAGTTGCCTTGCAATACGTTCCATAATTTCATCGGGCACGCCATCCAGCGCCTGGCTTTGCACCCGGGTATCGATCCCATCGTTGACATAATCGACGACGATGAATTCGTCAGCGAGAGCGATCTCTGTCAAGAACCAATCCAGCTTGCAGATGGATGCGATCCGCTTCGTCACATCCCGCAGCCTGCTCAGCCCGACAGAATCTTCTTCCTCCGCTGTAACCTTTCGGTAGATGTGCGTATCGGGATTCCACCAGCAGGGGTACGTTTCCCCATTGGCATAAAAGACACGGAACCATGCAGGCGAGTCGTGAATGATTTGCGGCATGATATGCGCCTGAACCAGATACTTCTGTTCCGGAAATTCCATGCGCGCGCGCAGGATTTCATCTAATGTATTTCTGCCCAGAAGAACGCCTTCGCCGCCGCCTTCGTTCGAAGGCTTGACCACAAAGTTTTCACCCAGCGGGGAGAAATCAATGGATGGAAGAACCGGCTGTTCCAAAAATGGCGGAAGTAGAATGGTATACGGCGTATGCAGCCCGGCATGGATCAATTCGAGATGCATGGTGGCCTTGTCTTCAGACCAAAGTGACAACTCTTCGGGGTTGATGCGCCGCGCGCCAAACTCCTTTGCCCAACGCAGGATGGGGTCAAAGGTCGGGTCGCCCTGCCCGCGGTGGAGCAGGGTCTTGAAGGTCGTCACGCCTTTGTAAAGCGCCGTAATAGATTCCAATAAATTATCCGGTTTGATCTGCCAGAGCGAGATGCCCTCTTCAATGCAGGCGCGTTCCACCAGTCCAACGAAAACATCATCATATTCCCAATACCAGGGCAGGCATAAGTCATAGCGCATGGATGAAATTATAGTCGAAGGTAAATTTGGAGAATGTCAGCAGGTTGTTATTAAACTCTTAACTTTCAACTTGAAGCCTTTCACCTGCAACTGTATTAATCGCTGGTACAATGTGCGCATTAAATTCGAAAGGATATGAGTATGGCAAACGATACAGTAAAAGACGGATTGGTTGTTTCAATGGAATACAAACTGACCGTGGACGGTGAAATTTTGGACTCTTCTGATGGCGCGGGTCCTTTGCAATTCCTGGCTGGGTACGGAAATATCATTCCCGGTTTGGAAAATGAAATGATGGGTATGAAGATTGGCGAAAGCAAAAGTGTCACGGTGCAGCCTGAAGATGGCTATGGCGAATTCGACGAAGAAGCTTTTGCAGACCTGCCCCGCACCGAATTCCCTGCCGACATGGCTTTGGAGGAGGGCATGGAACTGCACGTGACAGACGAAGACGGCAACCATCAAGCTGCTTATGTCGCTGCGTTCGATGATAAGACTGTCAAGCTAGATTTTAATCATCCACTTGCCGGAGCCGTGCTGGATTTCTACGTTAAAGTAATCGCCCTGCGCGAACCCACAGCCGAAGAATTGGATCACGGGCACGTCCACGAAGGCGATGGACATCATCACTAGCGCCCCAACAACTTTAATCCGAATAAGAAAAGAGACAACCGAGGAGGTTGTCTCTTTTTGGTTTGCCGGGCACAGGCTTGCCCCTAAAAATCAGCAGCGCGCCAAGAAAGATTGCAGGAATAAGGAACCAGCGGCTTTTTATTTGGTTTTGCTCCGACGCTACTCCTGCCATTCCAATTCAAAGTCGCCTACAAAGACCGTATCCCCGTCTTGTACACCAGCTTCGCGCAGGGCTTTATCCACCCCAAGTTTGGTCATCATACGCTGAAAGCGGCGCACCGACCCGTAATGTTCCCAATATGTCATCTTTGCCGCGCGCTCGATAGCAATGCCGGATACTCTCCACTTGTCGCCATCTTCTCTATGGATGTTGAATACATTCGGATCGACTTCCGGTTTGTAGACGGGCAGCGCCTCTTCCTCCAGTTGTTCTGGCGGCAGTTCCTGAAGCATTTTATAAGCCGACAGCAGCACCTCGCGCGTGTTGGTGCGTGCCATTGCCGAAGCGGTGACGAGGTTCACCTTTTTCTTTTTGAAGCTGGCTTGAATGTCTTTCAGGCGTTCCTGCGCATCGGGCTGGTCGATCTTGTTGATGACCACCACCTGGGGTTTTTTGCCAAGCTTTGGGTCGAAGAGTGAAAGCTCGGTGTTGATCTGGCTGAAGTCGGCGAGCGGGTCATCCGAAAGACCATCGATCATGTGGATGAGAATCCGCGTGCGTTGGATGTGACGCAGGAAGTCATGTCCCAGCCCTGCGCCTTCGTGCGCGCCTTCGATCAAACCTGGAATATCCGCCAACACAACTGTCGCTTCATCATCAATCCTGGCCACGCCTAGATTCGGCTCCAGAGTCGTGAATGGATAGTCTCCGATCTTGGGTTTGGCGTTCGTTAAGGCAGAAAGCAAAGTGGATTTCCCGGCGTTGGGCAAGCCGATGATGCCGATATCCGCTATCAGCTTAAGTTCGAGGCGCAGCATCTTTTCTTCATGAGGCTCGCCGCGTTCCGCCATGCGTGGCGCTTGATTGCGCGATGTGGCGAAATGTTGGTTGCCGCGCCCGCCCTGCCCGCCCTTGCACACGGTGAGCTGCTGGCCGGCTTCGGTCAGATCGCCGAGTAATGCGCCGGTTTCAGCATCGTAAACGACTGTTCCCGGCGGGACGTGGACAATGAGGTCTTTGCCGCCGCGTCCGGTCATTTGTGAGCCGCCGCCGTTATGGCCGTCATCCGCAGCGAAGGATTGCTTTGGGCGAAAATGGGAAAGCGAATTAAGGGTTGGTTTCACTTCGAGAATGAGGTCGCCGCCCTTGCCGCCATCGCCGCCATCGGGTCCGCCGCGCGGTTCGTATTTTTCGCGGCGGAAATGCACCATGCCGTCGCCGCCTTTGCCCGATCGTACGTGAATGATAACCTGGTCAATGAACATAATTCTTTTATTATAATTTGGACTTGCGCAAAATCATTCGCCACTTTGGCAATGGACCGCCGACCATAGACCGCGGTCCGCCGTCGGCGGTCATATTTTGGGAGTTTTGCGTAAGTCCTGGTAATATTGTAATTGAGCCGATCTTAAACCAAATGGCGGATTCTCATTCTTTCAGTTTCGATAATGTAGGCGCGTTTCATTGCCCCGCTTTTTTACAACCGTTATACTTCGTAAGGGTTACAACCATTATGGGCCCGCCAAACACTTTCTTTGATTATTTTTTATTCGATCTGCCTGGCGTGATCATCTTTTCGCTTGATCGCGAATACCGCTACGCAGCATTCACAACTTCGCACCGCGAAACCATGAAAGCGATCTGGGGCGTGGATATTGAGATTGGCAAGAGCATGCTGGAATGCATCCACCGTGAGGATGATCGCCAAAAAGCCAAGCAAAACTTTGATCAGGCGCTTGATGGGAAAGTTTTGACTTTACAGGAAGAATATGGGGACGAGTCTTTTCAGCGAACCTGGTGGGAGAATCGTTATTATCCTGTGTATGAGCCTGGACATAACCATAAACAATCCATCATTGGTGTAACCGTGTTTGTCATTGATATTACGCATCTTAAGAAAGTTGAGAACGCCCTGCGGGAAAGCGAAATCAACTATCGTTCCATCATGGATCAGGCTTCAGATGGAATTTTCCTCGCCAGCCCGCAGGGGAAATATTTTGACGTCAATCGGGTTGGGTGTCAGATGCTTGGATATACCCGGGAAGAACTCTTGCAGTTGACCATGCAGCAGGTTGTCGTGCCGGATGCAAAAAAAGACCTGCGAATCGATGAACTGTTGGAAGGCAAGACCTTGATCGTCGAGCGCGAGTTGTTTCACAAGAGCGGTCATACATTGGAGGTTGAGATCAGCGCCAAAATGCTGGAGGACGGCCGTTTGCTTGGCATAGTGCGGGATATTTCTGCGCGCCGCAAGATCGAAGAACGAGCGCGTTTTCTGGCCTTTGCAATCGATCAGGTCTCCAGCGCCGTGATCGCAACAGATACCGCGCTTAAGATCACCCATTGGAATCGAGGCGCAGAGACCCTGTACGGCTGGCAAGAATCAGAAGTGGTTGGCCGCCTGGTGGATGAGGTATGCGGCACTGAATTTCAATCTGGTCAACAGCAGGCAGCGCAAGAAAAGTTGTTGGCGCATAAACGTTGGAGTGGGGAACTTAAACAGCGTCATCGCACCGGCAGGGAGATTTGGGTGGATGCTTCTGTAACCCTGCTTGAAGGCGAGGATGGCGCGGTCATGGGCGGCGTCACCATCAATCGCGATGTAACTAAAAGAAAACAGGCTGAGGATGAATTGCGCCGTGTAAAAAATGAAATCGAGGAGATCAATCACACGCTTCGGCGCGCTTTTGAGCGCGAGCAGATTGCTTCCCGCACCGACGCGTTGACCGGGGTTTTTAACCGCCGATATTTTTTCGAATTGCTGGAGTATGAATTTGCCGCCTCACGTCGTTATGATTACTTGTTTTCTCTGGCCATGTTCGATGTGGACTGGCTGAAACGCATCAATGACCTTCACGGACACCAGACCGGGGATGCGGTTCTTAAGAAGGCGGCTGAGGTTGTAAAGGCACAATTGCGCAGTTCCGATGTCCTGGCGCGCTATGGCGGCGACGAATTTGTCATCCTGCTTCCCGACAGCGATGCGAAGGAGGCGATGAAGGTTCTGGAGCGCATTCAACAGGAATTTCAATCTGCATTGGTGAAGGCGGGAGATATTGAACTGGGTATCTCGATCAGCGCAGGGATTGCCAGTATTCATCGTGACATGCAGCAACCAGATCAGCTGGTCACAAAAGCGGATAAGGCGCTGTATGCCGCAAAAAATTCTGGCAGAAACCGCATCGTTGTTTCACCTGAAGATCTCGCCTGACATTGAGCCTGCAGCGGAAACGCGCAGCAGCAAGTATTTTAGGCTTTTCTGAAAGACAAGGGGTGTAAATGGATTTTTTCATTCACTCAGACTTACCCAAAATCGTTGTTTATTCGGCTGGCATGACCGCTGACAGCCGACCGTGATGGGCGGCTTGCAATGCCCTCTTTGCCGCTCAGACCGGTCCATGGCCTGCGCTGAAAATTGTCATGTCTTTATTATGATTAGCTTGCCCGTTGCATAGATAATCTGGGTGGATATATTATGAATGTCGAACCAGGCAAAGATTTGAAAACCATCCTTTTGATCGTCGAGGACGAAGCGTCGATCCGTATGGGGCTTTCTGCCGCCATGAGCCGCCGTGGCTATCGTGTGATTACCGCCGAAAATGGCAGGGATGCGATCTATAAAGCGGAAGAAAACCATCCTGATCTGATTATCTCCGATGTCATGATGCCTGTTGTGGATGGGTTTGAAATGAAAAAATTGTTAAATGCCAACCCGGCGCTGGCATCCATCCCTTTGATCTATCTGACTGCGCGTACAACCCTCGCCGACCGCCTGACCGGGATTCGCGGCGGCGGCGATGATTACATTGTCAAACCATTTGAGGTGGAGGAACTTGCCGCACGGGTCGAAGCGGTGCTTCGCCGCACCCATGCCGAACGGATACGGAGACATAAACAACCTGGCGAGTTTGGGCAGGACGATTTGGAAAAGCTTCGCCGTGAATTGATGCAGAACTTCCATCACGAACTGCGGACTCCGCTGAATAATGTGATGATGTTTTTGGAGATTGTGGCAACGCACAAGTTCGACAAGCCCGAAGACCAGCAAGAGTTCATTCGGATTGCCCGTTCCAGCGGAGAACGGCTCGAATCACTGGTTTCCGATATCATCCTGTTGACCGATCTTGATCAAGGCGTTATTAACACCATGCGTCAGCCCATCAACCCGGATATTCACATCCTCCAGCCGATCCAGCGCAGATTGGCAAGATACGAAGAAAAATCCCTCAAGTTTGTTCCCTTGTTCTCGTTGGAACATGAGATTAAAGCCCCCCGGCATGAATTCGCACGGGCAGTTTTGCACCTTGTAGATAATGCCTTTAAGTTCAGCCCAAAAGACGGAACCGTCATCCTCAAGATCAACTCAATGGGGAATGGTGGGGCAATCATCATCATCGAAGATACAGGAAATGGCATTCCTGTCGCTTTGCGTGAAAAAGTTTTTGAACGGTATTATCAGATCAGCCAGGGCGCGACCCGTGCCTATGAAGGGTTGGGGTTGGGGCTGGCTATTGCCCGGTCAGTCTTCCGTATGGCAGGCGGCGATGTGAAGATTCTCGATAGCGCCAAGGGATGTTGTGTTCAGGCAACGTTGCCCGAACCTGGCGACGGCGATGTGACACCCCATGGATGAAAAAATTCTTCCCCAAACGTATTTTTCTTCTCACGCTCAGCCTCGTCTTGCCTCTTGGCACGGCGATCTGGATTATCGCGCGCTCTTCGAACAGACCGGTGATTGTGTCTTCATCCTTGGTCTCGATTTCAAACTGATGGCCTTGAATCCGCAGGCGGTAAAAATGCTGGGATATTCGAATAGCGATGTCCCCGCAAATTCGATGGAACCTCTTTTGAATGTAGAGGCATTCACCCGCGCCCAGATTCTCGAAAACCGGGTGACCATTTTTGAGCATACATTCAGGAAGGTGGATGGATCGCCCCTGCCCGTGGAGTTAAGTTCCACGCTGGTTTATGCGGCAGATGATAAGCCGGCATATATTCAACTGATTGCGCGCGACATCGCTGAACGCAAACAGAATGAGCGCATGCTCAAACGCAATATGCGCGCCCAGTCCATCATTGGCGAAGTGACCGCGGTTCTTTTCCGTTCCTCGAACATTGAGGGACGCATGCCGGAAGTGCTCGAGTCGCTTGGGTATGCGATTGGCGTCTTTAGTTGTGCCATTTTTGAGACGCGTAACTCCACGTTGAGGATCAAGCATCGGTGGGTGGACCCGGCCGTCCCCACGTTTGAGGCGGAGTCTGTCATTGCGCTGTATTTGGAGTCGCTCTCGAAATTTCCAGACCGCGTTTTCTCGGTTCCCGATGTTCCCGAAAAGATCACAGGGACAGCGGGCGTTTCCATGCTGGCGGTTCCCATTCAAGGGGCGCTGGGGTCTTGGGGCTTTCTGGGACTGTTCGATAAAGAGGACCGGCTTTCGTGGCTGCCAACCAGTTTCGATATTGTGCAGACGACGGCGAATTTGCTGGGCGCTGCGATTGAACGCATACATTACGAAGAGACGCTGCGCTTGAGCGAACGGCGCAACCGCATCATTGTGGACGCGCTGCCAGACCTGCTTCTGCGGGTGGATCGTTCGGGACGCATCTTCGACTACAATGCGGCGCTTTCACATCCGCTGTACCTTGAACCGGGCGCCGTGATCGGCAGGAACTTGCACGATCTATGGAGTCAAGAAGTGGCGGGGAAACTCCTGCCGCGCATCCCAGACGAGACTCTGTTTTCACATCCGCGCACGTTGGAGAATTTTAAGATTCCCGGGCGGACGGGTTCGTTCGAGGCGCGTCTGTTCCCGCTTAGCAAGTTGGAGGCATTGATCATTGTGCGGGATGTGACTGAACAGGCGCGTCTCAACCAGATGAAATCGGACTTCATCAATTGGGCTTCTCATGAATTACGCACGCCGCTTACTTCGGCGATCTTGATGACGGAATTGCTGAGGCAGGGCTGCACTCCCGAAGAAGAGGAGGAGTATCTCCTTACGCTTTCGAGCGAGTTGAACCGCCAGAAAAATTTGATCAATGAGTTATTGATGGCGGGTCGGCTTGAGAATGGGGCGCTGCATATTGTGGTGCAGCCGTTGGATTTGAATCCGGTTTTGAAGGACTCGATCTCGGCGGTGAAGCCGATTGCGAAAAAAAGGAATATCCAGATCCATTTTTCGGCTGCGGATAGCCCATGTATGATTATGGGAGATGTCAGCGCATTGCAGCAGGTGTTTATTAACCTTCTTAGCAATGCGGTGAAGTTTTCGCCCGATGATAGTGATGTGATTGTTTGGGTGAAACGCGTGGAAAATCAGGTTCAAGTTTCAATCTCAGACAGCGGGCTGGGCATCCCGACCGAGGCGCTGCCCTATTTGTTCGAGCGGTTTTATCGCGCGCGTAATGTCACTGCGGCAGATATTCCCGGCAGCGGCATCGGGCTGTATATTGTCAAGTCGATTGTGGGGGAGTTGGGCGGCGATATTCAGGTGAATACCGAACTGAATAAAGGCACGACCTTTACAGTCTCTTTGCGCGCCAGCCTTGGGGCGGGGTTGGAATCGCAAAGCAGAACGTAGAACCTTTGCCGATGCCTTCGGATTCGACACGAATTCTTACAGGCTGGCGGTGGAATCAAAATAGCCGGCCCGTCTGAACGACAAACCGACTATTCTCCAATTATCCCATCTCCAATATCTTTACTTCTTCACCCCAAATTTCTTCATCAACACATCCTTCAGCGTAGGCACACCGATTTCCTGCAATTCATAGCGGACTCTCTGGCTCGGCTTGTTGATCTTCACCACGCGGCTTAAGTCAATTGGTGTGCCAATGATGACCATATCCACATCGGCTTTGTTGATGGTCTCTTCGAG
>JACAEP010000055.1 GCA_013388795.1 Chloroflexota bacterium
ATCGCCTTCAAGGCGCTTTCCATGATCGGGCTGATTCCAATTTGGGTCATTTTGTTCTTTATCTTTCAACCCGATTTCAGCGGCGTGACCCTTGTGAATATTTTGATCTCCATTCCAAATATGGCGCTTGCGTTCTTTGTTGGCTATTTGCTTTCCTCCGCCATCACCGCCCTCGCCTTTTGGACAACGCGCGTTTACTCTATTCACGAATTCTATTTTGCGCTCATCCTCTTGTTCTCCGGTCAGTTCGTGCCGCTGCCGCTCATGCCAAAACTGGTGCAAGATGTCGCCCAGTACCTGCCGTTTCAGTTGTTCATTTATTATCCCGTGCAGTTGATCCTTGGCAAACTTTCCACCGAACAGATCATTCAAGGATATTTGCTGGCGGGAGTGTGGCTGGTCATTTCACTGGCGCTTTTCAATTGGGTCTGGCGCGAAGGCGTCAAGCGCTTTTCGGCGGTGGGAGCTTAATATGCAAACCCTCAAATTACTTTCCGCATTCTTCAAGGTCAACGTGCAGATGTCACTGGCGTATCGCGCCGATACCGTTGTGAACATTTTGCTCAACCTGATGTGGCTCGGCTGGGAATTACTCTCGCTCAACATCATCTTCAATAACACCGAGACGCTCGGCGGTTGGGGCTTGGGCGAACTGATTGCATTGCTGGGTGTCTTCCGTCTCGTCAACACCATGATGATCGCGCTGATCTGGCCCAACACCGAAAAATTCAACCAATCCATCCGCGACGGCTCAATGGACTACACCATCCTTCAACCGGTCAACAGTATGTTCCTTGTCACGTTTTCGCGCATTACCGTCTGGCGGATTTGGGATTTGATCCTCGCCGTGATCCTGATCGTGATCGGAGTGGACATGTCTGCCGAGACGACCATCGCGCCTCAAATCCTGACCTTTATCCTGCTCGCCATCTCAGGCATGATCGTCATCTACAGCCTTTGGATCGTCCTCATCGCGCTCACATTCTGGTTCGTCAAATTCGACAACAACGTCACCATCCTGCAGGCTCTCATGGACGCCGGTCGTTACCCCGCCACCGTCTACCCGGCATGGTTGAGGATCATCGTCACCTTCATCATTCCTATCGCAGTCGCTACAACCATTCCACTCCAAGCCTTGCGAGGTGAGTTGAGTTTGACGCAGGTCTTCATATTTTTAGGCGTAAGTGTCGTCAGTTTTGTGATCGCGTCTCAAGTCTGGAAATTTGGGCTGAAACAATATAGTGGAGCCAGTAGTTAAAACAAAAACGGCGACTTGCAAGCCGCCGTTTTTGTTTATTTCTTTTCCAGTACGATCACAGAAGCGCCGTCTTCGGTTATGAGTTTCAATTGATCGCCGCGAACAGAGACGTTCAACGTCTTATCTGAGAGAATGCCCAACACCGCGCTTTCTTGCGCAGAAGTTTCTTCACAGAACATCATGGTCGAGACGACCGAGCCAATATGAATGCTGCTGCCCTCAGAGGTATAGTCCGCGCCGAAAGAGTTACAGCCCACCGTGCCGCCGAACTTTCCGCCGTTAAAGGTGACGGATGTCTCCACGTCCGAGATGGCGGGGGTGGGGTTTGCGGCAGAGCCATACGAAATGAGTTTCCATTCCCCGGTGAGAGTGGTGACAGTATTCGAGCAGGCGTTGAATACGAACATGGCAAGAGCTAAAAAGATAAGAGCGGGTAATGTGGCGAGTTTCATAATTTCTTCTCCTTGATATATGAGATTGACGTTCTCGCCGTTAAAAAGTTCCCGTAAAAAAAGAACCAAGGTTTTCCTCGGTTCTTTCGGACTAATTGGCTTGATTGAATTTTGAACGACTGTATAGCGTAATCCCCGCCGAAGCCGAAACGTTGAGTGATTCCACTTTGTCGCTGATGGGAATGCGCGCCTTCATGGTGGCGGCGTTTTCGATCTCGGGTGAACAGCCTTCTTTTTCACTGCCAAAGGCGATCAACAACCGCTGAGAGATTGTTGCGATCTCATCAATGGTTTTATCTGCGTGCATGTCCATCACCATTAGGGTCTCGTTATTCTTTTTACAGTAGTCCAAAAAGTCCGCAGTAGAGGCGGTGATCATTGGCAGCGAGAAGAGGTAGCCCCGGCTCGCGCGGATGAGACGGCGGTCGTATAGATCCACAGGGTCCATGTTAAGTAGAATAATTCCTCCTACACCCAGTGCAAGAGAGGTGCGGGTGATATTGCCGATGTTGCCGGAGATGCTGAGGTCTTCCAAGACGACCACATCTTTTCGGATGGATTTCAACGCCTCCACCCCGATGGGCTTGGGCGTTTGGGCGATGGCGAAGATGCGCGAGACCTTGTCGTTCTCGAAGATTTTCTTGGTAGTACGTTTAGCGACTTCATGAATGGTCGCCCCCGCAGTGAGGTTCTTGCGCAAGGTCTCTGAGACGGTTTCTTCGCCTGCAAAATAAAGCGAGTCGATCTCCACCCCGGCTTTGATAGCTTGCAGGATGTTCTCTTCATCGTCAATGAGGATCTGGTTGAGTTTGCGGCGTCCTTCGCGGGTAAGCAGTGTGCGAATGGGACCGGCAAGCGGATGGTTGAGTGAGTCTATGAGAAAAGGATGATTGGCTGATTGTTGGTCCATGCAGTCATGATAATCTTGATAATTGGTAAGGTCAAGCCGGAATAAATTTACGCCGCTTTTTCTCCGCTTCTGAAACCTTGTATAATCAAAAGAAGACCCAAGAGAGAGTTATCATGTCTATTTCTGATTCCCGGCCCTCATTAATACATGCAAGCGCAAATGTGCCCATCAAGAATTTTATTGGACCCGTTATTCAAACCGGCTCGATTACCCGAACGGATTTTGTCTCAACCCCGCTGCCGCCCGAATGGATTCTTGAAGGCAATCCTGCGGCGCGTTCCATTCCCTTGGCGCGGGCCGAGGATGGGGATCTTTCCTGCGGGTTATGGGATTGTCAGGCGGGGAAATTCAAATTTATCTTCTCGACAGATGAGATCATCCAGATTCTCGAAGGCGAAGTGATCATTGAAGAAAAAGATAAAGTCCATCATCTGCGGGCAGGCGATGTGGCATTGTTCCCCGAAGGCTTGCTGGCGTATTGGACGGTTCCGAACTATGTCAAGAAGTATGCCATTTTTCGTTCCGTTTCAGAACCATTGTCTTTAAGGGTGTATCGAAAGTTGAAAAAACTGTTCAAAGGCGGGAAGTAAGCATGCAGGTCTTGCATCAGGATGGCAGCATTCTGGTCTTCAATAAACCGGCTGGGTTGCCGGTTCTGGCGGAGGGTTGGGATAAAGAAGCGCCCTTTCTTGCAAAGATGCTCAAGGAACAAGTTGGGGAGGTTTGGGTTGTTCATCGCATTGACAAAGGGACGAGTGGAGTGATCGTTTTTGCATTGACGGCAGAAGCGCATCGTTCATTGAGCATCCAGTTTGAGCGGCGCGAAGTGAAAAAAATATATCACGCTGTGGTGAATGGGACGCCAAACTGGGAGTAGAAGGTTGCAAAATTCCCATTGCGCGTGAATGTAGGGCATAAACATCGGACGGTAGTGGATGATCGGATGGGCGTCAGGGCTGAGACGAGATTTAACCTGCTGGAACGCTATCAGGCATCGGCGTTGGTGGAGGCGCAGCCCCTGACGGGGCGAACGCATCAGATTCGAGTCCATGCCTGTGCGTTGGGGCATCCGCTTTTAGGCGATATTCTCTACAGCGCCCCAGAGACGAAGTTGATTGCGCGCCCGGCCTTGCATGCCTAGTCGTTGACCTTAACACATCCTGAGTCGGGTAAGAGGATGACCTTTCAGGCAGACTATCCTTATGATGTTCAGGCGGCTGTGGGTTTGCTGAGAGGCAAATGAGCCTGTGGAAATATGGTATATTTTTAGCAAGGAGTAATAGCCATGAACGAACGAATCCTCATCATCGAAGACGATCAGGCGATTCTGAAATTGTTACAGCGCGGGCTGGCATATGAAGGCTATAGTGTAGATACTGCCATGGATGGACGCATGGGATTGATTGCGGCCCGCGACCATACTCCTGATCTGGTCGTCCTGGATTGGATGTTACCCGGCATGGACGGTTTGGAAGTCTGCCATCGGTTGCGGCAGGGCGGCTCGATCCCCATTTTGATGCTGACCGCCAAAGATACCGTGCAAGACCGTATTCAAGGGTTGGATGCGGGCGCCGACGATTATATGGTCAAGCCGTTCAACCTGGATGAGTTGCTGGCGCGCGTGCGCGCACTTCTGCGCCGTACCCAGCCAGAACGCATTCCTGTGTTGAAGTTTGCCGATCTTTCGCTGGATACGGGGTCGCGCCAGGCAACTCGTGGAACTAGGACCGTGGCATTGACCGCGAAAGAATATGAACTGCTGGAGTTGTTCCTTCGACACCCGAAGCAGGTCTTGACCCGCGAAGTGATTTTTGACCGCGTGTGGGGGTATGATTTTGGCGGTGAAAGCAATGTGCTGGAAGTGTATATCCGTTATCTGCGGCAGAAGTTGGAGGCAGAGAATGAGCAGCGTTTGATCCATACGGTACGCGGTGTGGGGTATGTCTTAAGGGAGAATCCGTAAACGGCGGGCAACCGCCGTTTTTTTGTTCTTAGGCTGTCTTAAACTCAGAGGAGTACACTGTGATCATGTCTCTGCGATTGCGGCTCACATTGCTTTACTCCACATTCATGGGCGGGATTCTGCTTATCTTTGGGGCAACGGTTTATATTCTGGTCAATGTTATTTTGTTAAATCAAGTGGATAACATGCTGGCAGGCGTGGCGCGTGAGATCGTGCGCGGCACGACGGTAAACTCTTTCGGCGATTTGAATATTATCAATCTGCCGCAAGTGGATATGGCGGCGAATGCATACGTGCAGGTGTGGGGCGCAGATGGCGACCTGATCGCCACCTCGCCAAGCATTGGAACATTAAGTATGCCGCTCGACCCGCTTGCGTTGAAAACGGGCAGGACGATGTATGAGGACTCTTACCTCGATGGAGCGCATCTGCGGGTGCTGACCATTCCATTGAAATTGAGAAACCGCATCATTGGGACGCTGCAGGTGGCAGCCAGTCTGACAGTGGTGGACGCCACCCGCACCAACCTGCTTTCGACCCTGGTGATCATTGCAGTTTTGGCTGTGGGATTGGTGATGTGGGGATCGTGGGTGGCGCTCGGACGGGCGCTTTCACCGCTGCAAGCCATTGCGGATACGGTCGATCAGATCAACCGCGCCGACGACCTTTCACGCCGCATTCCTCTGCGGGAGGCTGTGCAGGATGAAGTGGGCGATCTGGTTATTTCTGTAAATCAGACATTGGAACGGCTCGAGTTGCTTTTTACATCACAGCAGCGTTTCCTTGCGGATGTGAGCCATGAACTGCGCACCCCGTTGACCGTCATTAAAGGCAATGTGGATTTGATTCGTAAATATAAGGAAGCCGATGAAGACCTGCTCAACAGCATTGATCAGGAAGCCGGCAGGTTGAACCGCCTTGTAAGCGGCTTGTTGATGCTGGCTCAGGCGGATTCTGGAAAAGTTCCGCTGACGTTTGCACGGGTTGAATTGGACTTGCTGCTGACAGAAGTTTTTACGGAAACACGCGTGCTGGCGGGCAGTAAAGTGCGTTTGCATCTTAATCAGATTGATGAGGCTGTCGTTCAGGGCGACCGTGACCGCTTGAAGCAGGTCATTTTGAATTTGGTGGCGAATGCCATTCAGTACACACCACAAGGGGGCGAGGTGTTTCTCAGCCTCAAGCGCATTGGAGATCAGGCACGGCTGATCGTCCGTGATACGGGCCCCGGCATCCCTGCCGAAGATCTGCCGTACATCTTTGAGCGATTCTATCGTGCTGAAAAATCGCGCACTCGTTCACAAGTGAGCGGCTTTGGGTTGGGCTTGTCCATTACAAAGTGGATTGTGGAACAGCACGGCGGTCAGATCAAAGTTGAATCAAAAGTGGGGGAAGGTACGACGTTTGTGATCTGGCTAAATGTTGCCAAGTGAGTAGGGGTATGGGGGAAATCAGGGTAAGCCGAGCCGCTGGCTGGCTTGGCTGCACAGGCTGACGCCATATCTGGAATACCATTCGCCTACCGCATGGCTTGGGTTGGTTCCGCGGACGGCATCATGATAGATCGGCAGACCGTATTGGATGTATCGCTTTGTCTGTGCAGACCATGTCCACTCGGCGCGCGGGATCACTCCGATGCCGCCGTTGTAGCCGGCCATCGCAAGACGGACATCTCCATTGGCGGCGGCAAGCGAACGGGCGAGATATGATAATCCGCGAGCGGCGTTGGTATCGGGGTTGTAGGGATCATCTCCTGGTTGGAAGTGAAACGGCATGACTTGGAATAGCCCCATCGCTCCGGCGTTGGATAGAGCGCGGGCATCGCCGCAGGATTCGATCTGCATGATGGTGGCAACCAGGTTTGGATCCAGGTTGGAAGCGGACGCCCAGCGGATGATGGAATTAGACCAGTAGAGGACTTCCCGCCGAAAGATGGGAGAAAGGCCGGCCGCGGCAGGATTGGGCATTGAATCCATCCGCAGGAGATTGGCTTTGTTCAATGCAAAGGCGCCAAGCAGAAAGCTGATGATCAAAACGGTAAAAGGGACGAGTACAAAACCAGAAAAACAGCCGCTTCCTGAGTCTTGCGGGATGGCGGCTGTTTTTGGATAGGTTTTTGTGCAGCGAGCGCGGGGCATGCGGAAGGTCTCTTTTCTGGGTCATAAGGACCCGGGCTCGAAAAAGGTATATTCGCTTGTAAAAACCGGTTGGTTGTTTAGCGGCTACGCATCGTAACGTCGTTCATTGTTTTCCGAACGGGCATCATATGAGACGGGATGATAGGTCGGCTCAGGCGGGATAAAGGATGTTTGCTGTGATTGCACAGGCTTGGGCGCCGGGCGGAAGTTTGTATTGGCTGGTGTGGCGTTTGCGGGACGGTTGATCTGTGAAGCGGGCCGCAAGATGGGTTGATGAGTGGGTTGGTTGTAGGAACTTGCTGTGCGCGGAGCAGGGGCAGGCGCTTGGTACGTGGGACGGGGTTGCGGGGCAGGATTGTATTGGCGCGGGTAGGATGTATTCTGCCCGACCTGTGCCGTGGTAAAAAGACGTTCGCCAGCCAGGGAGAAGGTGCCAATGATGAGCAGGCGCACCAGCCAGACCATGGCGGCAACGAAGATGGGAACGATTTTGGTGATGGTTTCGGAACTCATGGCGGCGGCCCCCTGAATATTGCCACCGTTCTGTGCAATGGCAACCGAGACGCCCCACCAGGTGAGGGTGGCGTTGAAGCCCGCCGCGAGAATCCACGCGCCAAAGAGATAATAGACTTCGGCGGGTTCATCGCGTCCTTGTTCGGGGGTGAAGATGCGCGCAATACCGGCAAAGTCGATGCCGCAGAAGGCGACGGCAAGAATGGTAGACCAC
>JACAEP010000030.1 GCA_013388795.1 Chloroflexota bacterium
GCCAAAGCCTTCTTCGCGGCTGGGGAAGAAGAGCGCGTCTGCGATGCGATAAAAATCGGCAATGACTTCATCGGGTAAAAATCCATCATAAAGTTCGGCAAGGAAATGAGCAGAACCTTGCAAGCCCAACTGTTTACGCAAGTCTTTGAGCGTTTCAAAATATTTGATATTGTTCGCGTTGTGCGGTCCGAGCGGACCGGTCACCGCCAGCGCGGCGCGAGGGAAATCTTTTTTCAAGCCTGCCAACGTCCACAAGGCGAGTTCGATATTTTTTCGCGGGGTGATGCGGACAGGCAGCAGCAGAATCGGCGAAGCGTCTAAGATGCCCGTTTTATTGAGCAGGTCTTGGGTGAGGGATTCAAGTTTGTAGAAGCGGTGCATGTCCACACCGTTGGGGATGACGCGAATAGTGTCACGCTCAATCTTCATCACGTTTGCAAGTTCATCCTGACGTAACTCTGAAACGACGGCATGAGTTGT
Source organism: Chloroflexota bacterium (assembly GCA_013388795.1). GTDB lineage: Bacteria > Chloroflexota > Anaerolineae > Anaerolineales > Villigracilaceae > Villigracilis. The sequence goes on from JACAEP010000030.1 coordinate 481, forward strand.
GTTGCCCCAGTCGGTTTTTAGCAAATCCCATGGATAGCCTTCGTGTAACTCTGGCAAATAACGCGGAGTTGTCCACGCGAGGTCGTGATGCCAGAGGATGAGGCGCGGAAGTTTTTTATCCTGATGCAATTTGTGCAACGCGGCTGTGAGGGCAAGATTTTTGTTAAGCGAACAAACGTTGTGCGCGATCAAAATATCCATGCCGGATAAGGCGATTTCCAAGTCAGCCACAAGTTCATCGCGCAAAGACTCAAAATCTGCAGGCGCTTCACCGCGATCCAATTGTGTTTTGACTTGTGCCACGCGTTCATGGCGCGAATCCGCAAGCGGGATATACGTCAGCGGAATTTGATCACTCATGGCTTCGCCGCGCGCCGCGATAAGACGGACGGAATGTCCATCTGCCGACATCAGCCGCGCATGATGGGCGATGACGCTTTCCACGCCGCCGACAATGGGCGGCACGGAGTAATGGAGCAGGGCAATCTTCATACTTGATACCCCAGGCAATCTGCCAGAATCGCTTCCAATCTGCGTTCAAGGACCGTGTATGAAAAATAACGTTTGGCCAACTGGTAGTTCGTCTCTGTCCACGTTTGGGTTAACTCCGGGTGTTTTAGCGCATTGCGCACGGCGTCCAGCGTGCTGGCGCTTATGAATCCATCAAACCAAAGGGTGTGAAAGCCTTTGGGTTTGATGTCCACTTCGTAGATCGAATAGTTATTGACCAGAATCAAACGCTTGTAATAAACAGCCTCAAGGAAAGCATTTCCAAAGCCTTCGATGCTGGAGGGATAGGTGACAAGATCGGCGTGCGGGTAAACGTCGCCAAGCGTGTAAATTTTTTGCCCGTCTTGGGTCGTGCCGCGCTCATCCCGCACCTGATCCGCTTCAAACCGGACGGTCACATCCAACAAGTGGGCATATTCGCGCACGCGCTGCTCATAGTCGTTGCCTTCGTCGCCGCTGGCGTGCGAGATGATGAGTTTGGCAGGCAGGTCGAGTCGGCGCATCAACTCGATGGCGTGTTCGATGCCTTTGCGTTGAATGACGCGCGTGGGTTGCAGGAAGAAGTATTCACCGTCGGCAATGCCAAAATCTTTTCGGACAGAATCCGCGTACGGGTCGGGGGGAGGCGGGGGCGAGTCAAAATCCATCACGTTGGGGATGATGCGCGAGGTCAGGCCGTGACGCGAAGCGATCTGCTGCGCCTGCACCGAGTTGATGACCACATGTAGAATGGAAGGCAGGTTGGGCGGGAATGCCGCGGCGAGATAATCGCCCACGCAGTTGACTTGAAAACGCTGGCGCTCCCAATGAAAGTCGTGATGATGCGCGATGACGGGGTAGCCCGTTTCGGCGATGAATTCGGTGATGGCAAGCCCCAGCGGCAGGTTGAGCGGGATGGTCAGGGCGTTTTCGATGATGAGAATTTCAAGATCGAAGCGATGCGCAAACTTGTACAACTCTTCTTTGAGATATTCCTTCAACGCGTTGACTCGTTTTGTCATTTGCGACGGGCGGACGTAGATGGAGAAAAAGTCTTTGCGCAACTGCGCGATCTCAGGATGCGATTCGCGCGCTTCCGTTGTGACCGTCCAACTGCCGGAGTAGGCTTGTTGATTCAACCTGTCAATTTCGGGGTGACGATAAAACGCCTCCGGCACGACGTGAGACCGGTCCGCGCTTCGGTCGCATTCGCCTGCGAAGTAAAAACATTTATGTCCCAGGCGTTCGAGCACGGCTGCCCATTTAGAGGTTTCCAGCGAAACGCCGTCGGTGCCTGCGAAACGGGTGGAGATGAAACCGATATGGTGAGAAGTAGGGTTCATGGGCTGCTTCATGTTCTCGTCATTGCAAGCCGCGTTTGTTGCGGCAAAGCAATCTTTTGGGCTTACGCAATTGACCGCCAACGGCTGACCGCAGTTTGCTGTCGGCGGTCGGCTTGTAGTGTTTAAATTAATTGTGGATTATTTAACCAGAGCGCCTGATACGGCTCCAGCGTGATTAGCTTTTCATTCACAGAAAACGAAACCGATTTCCGGCTGACATTGTGCAAACACAACATGCGCGCTTGACCATCGGGCGAGACGCGCTCCAAGGCAAAGACAGCCGGATGCGGATCGTGGATGATCTGCGTCCCATGCGGGTCGAAGGCGGGGGAAGAACGTCTGGTTTTCAGTAGTTTACGATACTTCGTAAAAACTTTGAAGCGCAAAGAGTTTTCATCCGCGAGTTGATTTTGTAATTCGTCGAATTGTAATTTCTCGCGGTTGATGGTGCGATTGCGCCCGGTTTGCCGCGCGCCTTCGATCCAGCCGCGCGAGCCGAAGAGACTGTGGAAGTAAATGCCCGGCACGCCGATGATGGA
>JACAEP010000137.1 GCA_013388795.1 Chloroflexota bacterium
ACTCCACACCCTGCTCACACCGCAAGCCGCCGCACAAAACGGTTCCTTAACCGCCCAACCGCAAATCCGCATTGGGATTGTTGCCGGGCACATGGGCAATGACTCGGGCGCTGTTTGCACGGATGAAAATGGCAAAGTCACGCTTACCGAAGCCGACGTCAATCTTTCGATTGCCAGGTTTGTCCAGCGTAGCCTCACTGAACGCGGTTATCAAGTGGATTTGCTCAATGAATTCGACACGCGCCTGAACGGGTATCGCGCAGCGGCGCTGGTTTCCATTCATAACGACTCGTGCCAATACATCAACGATCAAGCGACCGGCTTTAAGGTGGCGGCTTCGCTCGAAACCCGCGACATCAACCGCGCGCAGCGCCTGACGGCTTGTCTGACGAACCGCTACCAAAGCATGACTGGGCTGTATTTCCATGCCAACAGCATCACACCCGACATGACCCAATATCACGCCTTCTCCGAAATTGACCCGAACACCATCACGGCCATCATCGAAACCGGCTTCCTCTACCTGGACCGCGAAATCCTCACCAACCAAGCCGATGTCGTTGCCGAAGGTGTCACCCAAGGAATCTTATGTTTCATCAACAATGAAAGTGTACTGCCCACGCCGGGTATCCTCCCAACCATCCTGCCCTGATGAAAAAGACTCTCACTGGCTTGCTGTTCTTTTTTTTGACGGCTTGCGCGGCTCAGACGCCGCCGCCGGCTCCGCTTATTCAAAGACACTCCTACGCCCAAGCCGAGCTCGTCAAACCAACCTACACCCCGCCACCCACAGCAACCATTCCCCCCGCACAACTCCCCACTGAAGCCACGCCCAGCACACCGGTTGCGGTTGCCCAAGCCGTGATCGTGGATATTTACCCCGTTGCGGAGAATGAATTGCAAGCGCCTGCCAATTACAATGGCGGGAAATACATCCTCGTGGATATTTCGGAACAGCACATGTACGTTTATGAAGGGGAGTATCTCGTATATAGTTTCGTCGCTTCGACAGGGATGAACAATGCCACGCGCACCGGCCATTTCAGCGTGCTGGATAAAATTCCAAATGCGTATGGCGCAACGTGGAATATCTGGATGCCCCACTGGCTTGGCATTTACTGGGCAGGAAGTATGCAAAATGGCATCCATGCCCTGCCCATTCTCCCCAACGGCGCTACGCTCTGGGCAGGTTATCTCGGCACACCCATCTCGTATGGATGCGTGGTGCTTGGAACCTATGAGGCGCAAGTCCTTTACGATTGGGCAGAAGTGGGCGTGCCGGTGGAAATTCAATGGTGAAAACAAGGGCTTTTTGTTTATAATCTTGATAGCGTATTCTTTTGATTCTTACCCGTTGACAAAGTAAAAGGCGTCTCATGAACAACCGTCCAGCACATTCACATACATCGTCGGGTGGAAACAGCCGGGGAAACGGCAGAGCTGCTCAAGTTCCGGCAAAAAAGCGGAGCTTATTCCTGCCCATTGTTTTGATCGTCACAGGGTGCGTCGTCTTTGTGTTTGCGGCGTGGTCAGCGGTCACATCACCAGTGTTGGCATCCTTCCTCAATCGCAATGCGAATACCCCACAATTTCAACAGCCGGCGCCAGGTGAATCATACGCGAAAGTGTATCTTGCCAAACCGACGTACACACCGGCTGTCATCCAACCGGCAGCGCCGGAAGCCCAACCCACCTCCACGTTAATACCAACGGTTTTGGTTCAAGCCACCGAAGTGCTTCCCACAACCCAGGCAGAAGCGCTTCAACCAACACCTACAAGCGAAGCCGTCGCTATTGTGGAGACGGGCGTGTTCGTAGCAGAAGCGGCCATCGTCCCCGATACGCCCACGCCAAAATATGTGGAACCGACTGCGGCAGCCTATGTGCCGCCTGTGAGTTCCCCCGGCAACGGAGCGCGCTGGTTCGATGTGGACCTTTCGGAACAACGCATGTACGCCTATGAAGGCGACACATTGGTGAATTCGTTCATCGTTTCCACAGGCACCTGGCAGACTCCCACCGTGACGGGGAAATTTAAGGTTTGGATTAAACTGCGCTCTGCGCCCATGTCGGGACCTGGTTATTATTTGCCGGATGTTCCCTACATCATGTACTTCTATGGCGATTATGGAATTCACGGCACCTACTGGCATAATAACTTCGGCGTACCCATGAGTCATGGCTGTGTAAATCTGAGCATCCCCGATGCCGAATGGGCATACAACTTCGCCTCGGTCGGCACGGTGGTGAATGTGCATGATTAGGCATGTGGTCACCCTGATCGATAACGGAGGGCCTCCACCCCGCATCGAGAGACTCTTCGCGCCCCCCTCGGCGTGACATGATATTTTTGAAATGAAGAACCTATCACGAAGAGACTTTCTAAAATTGAGCGGGCTGGCTCTGGCAGGTTTCACCATGCTGCCCCCGCTCGATTTTGACTTAAACGACCCTTTCGACCTCCAGCAGGGACGCGTCACCATCCGCACGGTATGGGTGTACGACACCCCTACCACGCAAGGCAACAAGGTTAAACTTTTGCCGCGCGATGCGCTCTTCAGCATCACCAACACCGCTATCAGTGAAGATACGAATACTCATAACCGCATTTGGTACCGGGTTGGCGAGGAAGGCTACGTCCATTCGGGCAGCATCCAGCCTGTGCGCACCAACTTGAGCGAACCCTACACGGGCGAAATTCCAAAAGAAGGCTTGCTGGCTGAAGTCTGCGTGCCATATACAGACGCATTCACACAACCCAATGCCGAATCCGAAGTCGGGTATCGCATCTATTACGAAACCACGCATTGGGTCAAAGCCCTTGCCGCTGGGGTGGATGGCCAGGCATGGTATCAGATCCGCGACGACAAATGGGATGAGATGTACTACGCCCGCGCCGCGCATCTGCGGATACTCAAGCCCGAAGAACTGGCGCCCATCTGCCCCGACGTCCCGAACCGTGACAAGAAAATTGTCGTACGGCTCGACCAGCAACTGGTCATCGCGTATGAATACAACCAGCCTGTGTTCAGCGTCCCGGTCGCCACAGGCGGCAGGCTGCGCAGCGGCACATACACCACGCCGCAGGGAAATTTCACCACCTATTACAAACGCCCGTCCCGTCATATGGCGGCTGGCGACATCGCTGCCAGCGGCTTCGACCTGCCCGGCGTGCCCTGGGTGCAATACATCACCCAAAGCGGCATTTCCTTTCACGGCACATTCTGGCATAACGACTTCGGGCGTCCGCGCTCACACGGCTGCATCAACATGACCTGCGCCGCCGCCAAATGGCTCTACCTTTGGTCATCCCCCAATGTTCCGCCGAACAAGGAATTTGTGCATGGCGGGCTTGGCACCCATGTGGAAATCATTGCGTAGTACCAAAGGCATCTTTCTTATCCCCCACTCAACCTTTATATTTACAATTTGAATATGTCTATCGCCTCACTCTCACGCCGGGACTTCTTAAAACTGACCGCCTCTGGCGCACTCGGGCTTGTTCTCTCCGAACTGGGCTGGGATCGCGCCTCAGCCACCCCTCCCGCCTCCAAGGGTCTGGCTCTCTTCAGCGGCGTTCCAATTTATGACAACCCCGCCATCAGCGCCAACAAGGTTGACCTGCTTGGAAAAGATAAAGTCATCAACCTGCTGGGTGAAGCGCAAGGCGAGTATTTCGACAACCCCCATAACACCACCTGGTATATTGTTGATGGCGGCTATGTCCACTCTGCGCCGATCCTGCCAGTCGAAGAAAATTACCAAAAGCCCACTTACGAAATCCCAGCCGAAGGTCAGTTGGCCGAAGTGACCGCGCCCTTCAGCCTGACCTATCTTTCCCCTTATTATTATTCCAAGAACGCCCACCGCATCTATTACGAATCGACCCATTGGGTGAAAAAGGTCATCATCAACCGTGAAGAAAAAGGCGTTTGGTACGAGATCTACGACAAAGAATTAAAAAAATCCTTTTACATCCCTTCATACAATATGCGCCTCATTCCAAATGAAGAGCTGACCCAACTCTCGCCCGAAGTGCCGGATGAAGAAAAACTGCTGCATGTAGATCTGGCATCCCAGATCGTAACCGCCTTTGAAGGCGAAAAAATGGTACTTTCGGTGCGCTGTGCCAGCGGGCAGCGCGGAACCGATACGCCCAAAGGGGAATGGCGCACGTATCATAAAGGTCCCTCCATTCACATGACCAATCGCGGCGATGCGGTGGCAAACATCTACAACCTGCCCGGCGTGCCGTGGTGTTCGTTCTTCACGGGCTCCGGTCATGCTTTTCACGGCACTTACTGGCACAACGATTATGGACGCCTGCGCAGCAATGGATGCGTCAACCTGCCTTCCAAGATTGCCAAATGGGTCTATCGCTGGACCAGCCCGGTCGTGCCTCACCATGTGGATTATTTGCATCAACCCGGCTCTGGAACCCGAGTCGTCATCGAATAGTTTGTTCGAATGAGAGATCATTCGATAAAAGAATACAGACCATAAAAAAAGGAAAAGAGAGATGAGCCAGATTTTTCAAAACAACCAGTACTTGTTAAAACGCCAGGTCTTTGCACTGACCGGCAAATTCCGCGTGTTCGACCCTTCAGGCAGGCTGCTGCTGTTCAGCGAACAAAAGATGTTCAAACTGCGCGAAGATATCCGCGTGTATGCCGATGAAACCAAAACCCAGGAAGTGCTTGCCATCAAAGCCCGCCAGATCATAGATTTCTCCGCCGCCTTCGATGTCATCGACAGCGCCACCGGGCAGAAGGTCGGCGCCCTGCGCCGCAAAGGGTTTGCTTCGATGCTGCGGGATGAGTGGGAGATTCTCGACGTCAACGACAATGTGCGCGGCAGGCTGTTCGAAGACAGCATGGGGCTAGCGCTTGTTCGCCGCCTGCTGACTAACCTTGTGCCTCAAAACTACGACCTGTTCTTCGGAGACACCCGCGTGGCAGATTACAAACAGAATTTCAATCCCTTCACCTACGAACTCAACATTGATTTCAGCATGGATACCGCCGGTCAGCTTGACCGCCGCCTCGGCATTGCGGCTGGGATTTTGCTTGGGGCAATTGAAGGACGTCAAAGTTAAATACTCTCCTCACTTTCCACTTTCTACCCGCCACAAGCAGGGAAAGTGGAAAGTTTCCCCCCATGCCCACTCCCCTCTTCTCCGGTCTGATCGCGGATGAAAATGGAAAGCCAGTCTCATCCGGTTTTATTGGCAACGAACCCGCCTACGTGGTGGACGATGACGGATTCAAGCGGCACATCCCCGCCGAGCAGGTGGACCGCGCCGTGCTGAATCAGATGGCGGAGATGATGAAGGGCAGTGAAGACCTTCTCTCAGATCAAGCCGCCAAGATGCTCGGACAAAATGATCCGTTCTCGAAAGCGATGATCGAAAATCAATTGAAGAATATCGAGAAACAGTTCGACGCCGTCCTGCAAACCGGTTTTCCCGAAGATATGAAAGCCTATCTGGGAATGATGGGCTTCAAGGTGGTCATCAACTACCACGGCGAAGTCATCCGCGTGGAACAGCCGGGCGCGGCGAGGGATGAAGGAGACGGGTAATCAGAGGTGGTCACCTTGTTGGTGACCGCCTCTTTATTTATGTCATTTCCAATACTCTTTCAGTTTAAGTAGGTCAGGCTTGCAACCTGACGTTTCACCCCGCAGTAAGTTTGGCAGGCTAAAAGCCTGCTCTACTTTATAACCTTCTCCACCACCCAAAAATGGGACAAGCCCAACACCTTCAGCGGAGTGGCTTCTACAAATTCGAGTGCAAACGGCAACAAAAGGAATGATGGGCATAGAATGTCCATCATTCCTTGATAAATGTTCAAGATATAAATTCACCTATGGGATATAAACATTCCCAGTACTCAAATACATGTATAAATGAGAATATGGATATTCGTAATAATCATGGTTACCAAGGCTTTCGCCATACCTGAAACCGCTACACGCCCTTTTTCTCATCGTCTGAGCAGAATAATAAAGGGATGTATTATGAAGAACATGTCCTGAAAGATTAACTTGATTGGTGATTGTGGTTCCGCATTTTTCGCGCACCGTCCAATATGAGCGCCCGATATCATCCATAATTGATTGCGGGGCTTTGCGACCTGCTCCATAGTTTTGCATTCCAGTATGGCGTGCCGTTTACGATGGTTTTTTCAGCTTGTGCCGTTGTAATTCCATAGTAGTTCTGCGACGCGGCGACAGCTTTCGCGACTCCAAACAGAATAAGATTCAGGGCGATCACCAGCAATAAGCTTGAAATGATTTTTTTGAAAGGTGTTTTCATTTTTTCACCTCAGCAAGGTATTCAATTACGGCATCGGACGGATCAGCGACATTTTCCATCAACAGAAACTCTGTTTCACTATCAATAACTTCTGTTCCATCTTTGTAAACCAGGACGGAGACTGCTTTGACAAGGTTGCCGTTGCCATCAAAATAAAGTCTTGTAGCAAAAATTTCAGAACTCCCGTCAGGGGATGCGGCTCTTATTTCATAAACAGTAAGACCCTGATTTGAATTTATATCAGAAGGGTCAATTTTTTCCAGTGTTGTATCGGAAGCAAGAACCATGGTCATATACCCGCCATCAATCAAAGGCTTAAACGCCCCCGTCACCATGTTGTCATTAAGAGTAGTGTGTAGCCAGGTTCCATCAAAAAATACGCTTTTCTGAAGGATATTTTCATCAAGGTCGCGCATAAACGTCACAGCTTTGACGGCATAGGATTCTTCGTCCAACAAGTACCAGTCTTCTATAACATATTCACTTGGAAAAGAAACGCCATCGGTCAAAAATCCTCTATCAACATCTTTTCGTAATGAGGTTTTATAAACAATATGAAGCCACCCCGGTTTGAGCAATTCCCTCTCTTTTACAAAAAATAGTTCTTGGATCTCTTTGGAAAGTTGCTCCTTTTGATTTGCTTCTTCTGTAGAGGGGGTTGAAACCACAACACCAATTTGGGAAGATGATCCAACGCTAAATGCCGCCGCGGGTCGAGACCGTCCTACCAAAACAGCCGAAGCGATCAATCCTGCAAATACAATCAAAAAAATCATTGTTTTTAATTGCTTCATTTTTATCTCCTTTAACAGCATGGGAATTACAACTGTCTTATAAAAATTATTGCATGGTGAAGGCTGAATATCAACTACGGAAAACCCCACCATTTTGAATCCACCACAAAATCGCTTCTGCCCTGCTTTTTACATTGATTTTTTGGTAAATTAATGTAAGGTGCTTTTCAACGGTATTTATGGTTATTCCTAAAGAGAGTGCAATGGTCTTATTACTGTTACCATGCGCTAATTCTTTCAAGACCTGAATCTCTCGTGGAGATAAAATATTTAGAGGGCTTTCTTGATTTGGGTAATCATCAGACATGCTTCCTCCCTTATTTTTCAGCATTCTACCCCCCCCCCCTTCTTATCAAGTCAATAAAACAAATAGTACTTTAGGCTGATATGTTCTAGATTCTAATACTAGATTCTAATACTAGACTAAACTTTCTCCACCACCCAAAAATGGGACAAGCCCAATGTTTTCAACGGTGTTGCTTCCATGAATTGCAACACGGTGCGGATGATTTTTCCAAAGATGCCCGTCCGCGCGATGATGTTGTCGTATGCGCCGAAGATGATTGTCCGTTCGATGAATTTGACGGGCAGACCTTCGAATAATTTTTGCATATCGCGGCGGGAATAGACACGCACATGCGGGGCGAGTTTATCGCGCCATACTCTTGGAAGATAGTTCACAAAAGGCTTATTGCCAAAATAGTATTTTCCCCGCCAAAAGATGCCGTGAGTCTCAACCGGGTAACCTAGGTTAGGACAGAAGATGACGACCCGCCCACCCACCTTGAGAACGCGAACCATCTCCGCCACAGCAAGGCGGTCATCCTGTACGTGTTCGATCACTTCGTGGCTGAGAATCAGGTCAAACGTCGAAGAAGGAAGCGGGAGGAACTCCCCGGCGGCGTTGATAATTTTTTCGGAGTTGACTCTGGCGTCGCGGGCGCGGTCGAAGTCATATTCCAGCCCGGTCACGTTCGCGCCGAGTTCGGTCATCTTCTCCACATACATGCCCACGCCGCAGCCGTTCTCCAACACATTCCCGCGCATACGTTCCCCGGCAAATTTTTGGATCATGTTCAGGCGGCGTCGCTGTCCGTCGCGCCACACATACGAGGGTTCGCCGCGCAGGGCGGCTTTGCTCATATCTCGTTCGGTCATGGCGGCGATTATACCTGTGAAGTTCAAATTCACTTCCAGCGGTCTCAGCCTTGACAGGTAAACTCTTTATGCTAGAATTCGAGCCGTAAGGGACAACCCAATAATGAAGTCAACAAGAAGTGGGCATCCCCCACTTCTTCGCTTATCTAAAGGAGTTTTTGGAGCAGGACGTATGGCAAAGAATGATTTTGCGCTGGCATTCAATGAAGTGCTGGAAGAAAAACAGCTCGCCAAGGATGTGGTCGTCGCGGCAATCGAGTCGGCAATGGTTTCCGCGTATCGCCGCGCCGTGGGCGCATCCACCGCACAGCATGTGGAAGCCAAACTAGACCCCGATACGGGTATTGTGACCGTCTATGCTGAGAAGGAAGTCGTTGAAGACAGCGTAGTGGATGAACGTACCGAGGTGCTGCTGGACGAAGCCCGCAAGGTAAACCACGAATGCCAGCCCGGTGATATGGTGGTGGTGGAAAGCACGCCCGCCGATTTCGGTCGAGTGGCGGCGCAGACGGCGCGTCAGGTCATCCAACAGCGCATCCGCGAGGCGGAACGCTCGAACCAGATGGAATATTTCCAACGCCAGGAAGGGGAGATCGTCTCTGGCTTGGTGCAGGCGATCAACGCCCAGGGTGTGACCATCGGCTTGGAAATGAAAGCCGAAGGGGTGATGCCCAACAATCAGCGCATTCCCGGCGAGAAGTTGAAACAGCATGACCGCATCCGCGCGGTGGTGATCGAAGTCAAAGACGGCAACCGCGGTCCGCAGATCGTCCTTTCGCGCGCGCATCGCAACTTCCTGCGCCGCCTGATGGAAAACGAAGTGCCTGAAATCTATCACGGCATTGTCGAGATCCGCGCGATTGCCCGCGAACCGGGTGCGCGCGCCAAGGTGGCGGTTTCTGCCACTCAGGCTGGCATTGATCCGGTGGGCGCTTGTGTGGGTCAAAAGGGTGTGCGCATTCAAGCCATCGTCAAGGAATTGCACGATGAGAAGATCGATATCATCCTGTGGGATGCCGACCCGGTCGCCTACATCTCCAAAGCCATCAGCCCGGCGCGCGTCAGCGGTGTGTACCTCGCGGAAGAGGAACACACTGCCACGGTAGTGGTCGGTGAAGACCAGTTGAGTCTTGCCATTGGTCGTGACGGACAAAATGCCCGCCTCGCCGCCAAACTGACCGGCTGGCGCATTGACATCAAGTCATTGACGGAGGCGGCGGAGGACGCGCTTGGCAAACTTCAGGGAGATCCTGAATTACAAAACATGCTCACCACAGCAGTCGAAGCCATACCGCAGGTGGAGGAGATCCTTGCCAAGAAGGCTGAGGGGCGCCCCATCACCCCCGAAGAGTTCCATATCCTCGAAGCCTTTGTAGACCGGGTGGAACGCCGCATGATCGCCGCCAAAGAAGAAGCCTCGCGCGAAGAAGATGAACGTCTTGCCGCCGCGCGCGCCGAAATCCCTGCCGCTGCATTCTCCATGCCGCTGGCCGATGTGACCAATCTCAAGGAACATATCTTCAACATCCTGACCGAAGCCGGATATGAAACCGTTGGTCAGCTCATGTTTGATATGAAAACCGACGCAAACAAAGTGCTTAGACTGGCTGGCATTGGCGGAAAAGCCATTACCAATATTGAGGAAAGCCTGGCGGCTCTGACCTTCCCCGAGCCTGTGGTTGAACAACCCAGGGCAGAGGAAGCCCCTGCGGCTGTCGCTGAAGTGGCGGCAGAAACAGCCCCAGTGGCGGAAATACCTGCGGTGGAAAAACCCGCTGAAAAGAAGAAAGAGCCGAAACGTATCCTTGAAGAAGAGGAAGAAGACGGCGAAGTCTCGAAGGACGGCGTCAACCTTGACGAGCTGTTCCAGATGAAACCGGAAATGTTCCAGTCTGGCGAAGGCGCAGAGGATGAAGCGGACGACAAGAAGAAAGGCAAGAAAGTTAAGAAGAAGGGTGTTGCCCTTGAATTCGACGAAGACCTCGGCGAAGTTGTCTCGCGCAAGAAGCACAAGCGCGGGGAAAGCGATGATGAAGAATGGTAGCGTATCATTCCCTCCTCGGGTTTGGAGGAGGGGAGTAAACGGACGTGGGCAAGAAACCTGTTGGACGTGTGAAGCATATTCCCCAGCGTACCTGCGTCGGGTGCCGGGAGGTCCTGTCGAAACGACAATTGTTGAGAATTGTCCGCACAGCCGAAGGGGTGCAAATGGACGCGACCGGCAAACTGGCAGGCAGGGGCGCTTACCTGCATGACAAGCGCTCCTGCTGGGCACGCGGATTAAAAGGCGCCCTGGCACACGCCTTGAAAACGGAGATCAGCATAGAAGACCGCGCCCGTTTGGAAGAATTTATGAACTCGCTGCCAGAAGCAGAGACTGACGGTTAAGCCATGTGAACGAATAAGCCACTCGCTCACCGGCTGCCCGATAGATCAAGCGAACCAAGACTTGTTTTGAGATTCAAGGAGGTGGCTTATGAGCAATAACGGAAATAAGATCGAAATCCCCGCCAGTATTGTAGTACGAGACCTGGCTCAAAAGATCGAAAAAAGCCCGATTGACCTGATCAAAAAATTGATGACCAATGGCGTGATGGCCACCATTAACCAGTCGGTGGACTATGATACTGCCGCAATCGTGGTTGCCGAATACGGGCTCGAAGCGGTCCCTGAAACGGTTGAAGAGGAATCAAAAGAAGAAACGGGGGAAGTCCCTCTTTGGCGTAAAATGATCGCCGGAGAAGACAAGGCGCAGTTAAAACCGCGCCCCCCCGTCGTGACCATCCTCGGTCATGTGGATCATGGCAAGACCAGCTTGTTGGATGCCATCCGCTCTACCGATGTGGCGGCTGGAGAAGCAGGCGGCATTACCCAGCACATCGGCGCATATCAAGTTGAAATGAAGGGACGCCTTATCACCTTCCTGGATACACCGGGGCATGCTGCGTTCACACAAATGCGCGCCCGCGGCGCTCAGGGCGCCGATATTGTCATCCTCGTGGTGGCTGCCGACGACGGCGTAATGCCTCAGACCAAAGAAGCCATTGCCCATGCCAAGGCGGCGCGTGTGCCGATTGTGGTGGCATTGAACAAGGTGGATAAACCCAACGCCAACCCAGACCGTGTTAAGCAACAGCTGGCCGAACTTGAACTCGTCCCAGATGATTGGGGCGGTAATACCATGGTCGTGCCTGTTTCTGCCAAACAGAAGAAGGGCATTGATGATTTGCTCGAAGGCGTTTTGCTTGTAGCAGACAGCAGCGAGATCAAAGCGAACCCCAACGGGAAAGTGATCGGCACGGTCATTGAAGCCGAATTGGATAAATCTAAGGGTGTGCTGGCAACTTTGCTTGTTCAGAATGGGACTCTCGAATCAGGCGACGTGGTGGTGGCGGGAACAGCGCATGGCAAACTGCGCGCCATCACCGATTACAAAGGCAAGCCGGTCAAAAAGGCGGGTCCTTCCACGCCGGTGGCGGTGATGGGACTCAGTGACGTTCCCACCGCCGGAGATTTGTTCGAAGTCGTGCCGTCTGAAAAAGAAGCGCGTGTGATCGTGGCAGAACGACTGGAAGCCTTGAAGGCACAGGCGCAATCTCGCAAGAAACTCTCGCTTGAAGACCTATTCAACAAAGTGCAGGCAGGCGAAGCAAAGGAACTCAACCTCATCGTCAAAGCCGATGTACAAGGCTCACTTGACCCCATCATTACCGAGTTGAACAAACTGGGACAAGGTGAGATCGGGTTAAGGATCCTTCATGCAGAAACAGGCAACATCGGCAATAACGACGTGATGCTTGCCGCCGCTTCAAAAGCCATCATAATCGGCTTCAACGTCCAAGCCGATGTGGACGCCCGCCGCATGGCTGAAAAAGAAGGCGTGGACATTCGCCTCTACGAGATCATTTACCGCATGGCCGAGGATGTTGAGAAAGCGCTGAAAGGCATGTTGGAACCTGACCTCAAGGAAAAGGCGCTTGGCAAGGCAACCGTTTTGCAGGTCTTCACCGCCTCCAAGTTTGGACGTGTGGCAGGCTGCCGCGTAACCGATGGTGAATTAAGACGCGGCGCGAAAGCCCGCTTGTATCGCAATTCAGACATCATTTACGAGGGAGACCTCTCCTCCCTGCGCCATGAAAAAGACGATGTGAAAGAAATCCGCCAGGGGTTTGAGTGCGGGGTCGGTTTCAAGAATTTTGCCGATATTCAACCCGGCGACACGCTGGTCTGTTACATTTTGGAATAAAATGTCATGCTCCGCATGGCGTGAAACAATTTGCCATGCGGAGCGTATGAACTGAAAATACAATGCCATCTGAAATCAGAATCAAACGAATTGAAGACCGTATTCAGCAGGAACTTTCGGAAATGCTGATTCATGAGATCAGTGACCCGCGCCTCAAGCAGATCTATGTGACCGGCATCAAAGTGGACCGCGAACTTGCCTATGCCGAGGTATATGTCTCTGCGGTGGAAGGGGCATCGCGCGCTGAAGAAGTGTTGGCGGGGTTGGAATCCGCCTCAGGATTTCTACGGCGCACTCTCGCGGCCCGGGTAGAATTACGCGCATTTCCAAAAATGAGATTTCATTGGGACCCCACCCCAGAAAATGCAGACCATATTGAAAAACTGCTGGCAGGGTTAAGGAACAAAAAATAATCACCCTTATTAAAATATAAGGAATTGTGGAGAAAATCTAGTGACTGATCAGATCTCAGGGGACATAAAAAAACGCATTGCCGATGCCAAAAAGGTGGTGATTGCTTCGCACGTACGACCCGACGGTGACGCCATCGGCTCGCTGCTCGGACTGGGACTTGCCCTCATCCACGCAGGCAAAACCGTCGAAATGATCCTTGCCGATGGCGCGCCCTCCGCTTTCAAATTTCTTGAAGGCAGCGAGCAGATAAAAAAAGAACCCACCGACGGACACGATACCTATATCACCGTCGATTGCGCCGATTTCAAACGAACGGGGAAAATCTTTGAGAACTTTGGTCAACCTGATATTAATATCGACCACCACAAAACCAACGAAAAATTTGGAAAATTAAACCTTATTGAAGCCGAAGAAGTCGCCACGGCGGCGATTCTCACCAAGCGCCTGCCCGAATGGGGACTCGTCATTACCAGACCCATCGCAGCCGCTTTGTTAACCGGCATCCTTACCGATACACTCGGCTTCCGCACCGCCAACGTCACACCCGAAGCGTTGCGCCAGGCCGCGGCCTTAATGGAATCAGGCGCGGACCTCCCTGAAATCTACATGCACGCTTTGGTGAGGAAATCCTTTCCGGCTGCCAAGTATTGGGGCGCGGGACTTTCCAGCTTGGAAAGCAGCAATGGCATCGTTTGGGGAACGCTGACCCTCGCCGACCGCAAATCCTCAGGGTATGGCGGGAATGACGATGCAGATCTTATTAATATGATCTCTGCCATTGACGGGCATAAAGTGGGCATGGTCTTCGTCGAGCAATCGAACAATCACGTAAAAATATCCTGGCGCGCACTTCAGCCTGGTATTGATGTTTCACCCATCGCAAAACATTTCAATGGCGGAGGGCACGCCGCCGCCGCAGGAGCAGACATTGAGGGAAGATTAGAGGACATCCAAAAAGAAGCGCTCAAAGCGACCCAACAGCTATTAAATTTGTAATCTCAACTTCCACATATCAGCGCCGCTTCGCTCATTTGTCTCATTGAAAAATAAGATAAGCATGTCATAATATATCTGCATATCAACTCAGGAGGAATCCACCATGAATAGTCAGGATGTTAAGAACGCCATATCAGGCGCGCTCGTGATCGACAAACCCGTCGGCATGACCTCGCACGATGTCGTGCAAGCCATCAGAAATGGAACCGGTCTGCGCCGCGCTGGTCATACCGGGACGCTCGACCCGCGCGCTTCGGGAGTGCTCGTTATTTTAGTGGGGCCCGCCGTACGTTTAAGCGAATATGTCTCCGCCTCAGATAAACGCTACCAAGCCATCATTCGTCTGGGCGGCACCACAGACACCTATGACGCGGAAGGAAAATTCACTCCCACCAAAGACCCTTCCAATATTACAGAAGCAGAATTTGAAGAAGCGCTGAAAACATTTGTCGGTGAAATAGAACAAACCCCGCCGCCCTATTCGGCCGTCAAGGTACAGGGACGCAAAGCCTACGAAATGGCGCGCAAAGGTGAAGAAGTTGAACTGGAACCGCGCACCATCACAGTTCATCACCTGGAAGTTTTGGAATGGACTCCCCCCGAAGTTGTGATCGATGTCCATTGTTCATCCGGCACATACGTCCGCTCGCTGGCAAACGATCTCGGCAAAAAATTAGGCTGCGGCGCGTACCTCGTCGGTCTGCGCCGCACGAAGAGCGGCAAGTTTACCCTGCGCGATGCCGTGCCTCTGCGCAAATTACAAGAAGCCTTCAGCGCAGGAAATTGGTATCAATATCTCATTCCTGCCGCCGAAGCGCTTGGCGATTGGTACGCAGTCGAACTCAGCCCCGACGAAGTGGAAGCCGTGCGTCACGGGCACCGTGTGAAAGCCAAAGCCGCTGACCTTGGACAGGAAAAAGTGCGCGGCGTTAGCACGCAAGGCGAATTGGTTGCGCTCATGGTACAGGCAGAAAACGCTGAAGACGGCTCAAAAGAATGGCAGCCAAAGAAAGTCTTCTTCACGTCTGACTAATCAACTGGATGATAAAATAAAGCCGCCGTCAAAGGCGGCTTTTCGTATGCAGCATTACCGTTCCCTCGAAGAAGTCTCCCTCAAAAATTCATATCTCACTGTTGGCGTATTTGATGGCGCGCATCGCGGGCATCGCGAGATCATCCACAAACTTGTGAAGGATGCGCACGCCCGCAACTCCCCCGCCGCAGTGTTGACCTTTGACCCGCACCCCGCTTCGGTTTTATCCGGCAGGGAGATTCGCTGTCTGACCACGCCGGATGAACGGGCGGAACTGATGGCAGAACTTGGTGTGGATGTCGTCGTTACCCAACGCTTCACCCGCGACCTGTCTACTGTCCCTGCCCAGGAATATATGTCTCGTCTGAAAACGCATCTCGGACTCGCGCATTTGCTCATTGGCTACGATTTCGCGCTCGGCAAGGGACGGGAAGGCAACGCTCCGCGTTTGACGGAGATCGGCTTGGAGCTTGGATACACCGTCGAAATCGTACCCGCCCTGAGCGACGAAAGCGGCGTGATCTCATCCACCGAGATTCGCAAACTGGTTTCCGTCGGCAATATGACCGAAGCGGCAAAACTGCTTGGTTATCCGTATCGCATGAGCGGAGAAGTCATTCACGGCGCAGGACGCGGCAAAAAAATCAACTTCCCCACCGCAAATGTAGCGTATGCTCAATCAAAAGCGATCCCGCCCAATGGCATTTACGCCTGCTGGGCTCGGCTTGGAAACGAACGCCTCATGGCGGCAACGAATATCGGCTTGAACCCAACCTTTACACCAGAACGAACAACTCCCAGCCTTGAAGCTTACTTGCTCGATTTTGACCGCGATATTTACGGCGAGAGCTTGACTCTCGAATTCATAAAGCGCTTACGGGACGAGATCCGTTACACGACCGTCGAAGCGTTGATCGAGCAGATCCACAAAGACGTGGAGCAGACGCGCGCCATTTTGAGTGCGAAATGAGAAAACGCGCAGGGATTATCCTGAGCCACGAAGGGAAACTGGCGCTGATGGAGCGCCACAAGCAGGGACGGCGCTACTTCGCGTTCCCAGGCGGCGTGGATGGAGAATTTGGCGCCGGCACAGGCGAAGAATATGGTGAAGTAAACCCGTTCCACAGAACGTATCATCCGTTATGGATGCCAGTGGAAGAAATATTGGAGAAGAACGTCGTGCCGCGCGGGTTGGCGGAGTTGACGGTCAAGTCCTATAAGGAAGGGTGGAAGGATAGCGCAATCATTCATGAAGAGCCTCATCGAAAATAGGCAACAATCGTAAAAAGGAGTTTCCATGCCAAACGTACGATTTAATCGCTTCTATCGCTACGCCGATCTGACTCGTATTCTCAAGGCGTATGCCAGGGAATTCCCAAACCTCATTCGAGTGGAATCGATCGGAAAAAGCCATGAGGGCAGAGATGTCTGGCTGGTCACAGCGACCAACTTCAAGTCTGGGAGTGATGCGGAGAAGCCAGGCATGTGGGTCGATGGCAACATCCACGCCACGGAGGTCACTGCATCTGCTGCGGCGTTGTATCTCATCCACACTCTTGCAACACAATATAAAAAAGATGAAACCATCACTCGCGCAATGGATACGCGCGCATTCTACATTGTGCCGCGTGTCAACCCTGACGGCGCGGAATGGGCGCTGGCAGACCAACCGAAGTTCATCCGTTCAAGCACGCGACCCTACCCTTACAACGAAGACCTGCTTGATGGACTTATCACAGGCGAGGATGTTGATGGCGATGGGCGCATTCTGCAAATGCGCATCCCCGACCCGAACGGCACATGGAAGGTACATCCCGACGAACCGCGCTTGATGATTCGGCGCGACCCCATCGAACGAGGCGGCAAGTATTATCTGCTCATCACCGAAGGGCAATTAAAAAATTACGACGGCACGACCATTCAAGTCCGTCCGCCGAAGGAAGGTTTGGATTTGAATCGCAACTTCCCTGCCAGTTGGCGAACAGCATCGGAACAGCCCGGCGCGGGCGATTACCCCGCCAGCGAGCCGGAAGTGCATAATCTTGTGAAGTTCATCGTCGCACACAAGAACATCACTGGCGCGATGTCGTTCCATACGTTTACCGGAGTATTGCTGCGCCCATACGACGACAAACCCGATGACGACTTCCCCACCGACGATCTATGGACCTATCAAAAGATCGGCGAGAAGGGCACACAAGTCACGGGTTACCCGAATATTTCTGTCTTTCACGAGTTTCGTTATCACCCCAAGCAGGTCATCACCGGCGGATTCGATACCTGGGTCTATGAACATCTTGGCATCTACGGCTGGACGGTTGAATTCTGGAGCCCGCAGAATCAGGCAGGCATCAAGGAATACAAATACATCGACTGGTATCGCGAGCATCCGGTGGAAGATGATCTCAAAATGCTCAAGTGGAACGATGAAGTTCTGGGCGGCAAAGGCTATGTGGATTGGTACGAGTTCGAGCATCCGCAATTGGGCAAGATCGAGCTCGGCGGCTGGGATTTTCAGAATTACTGGGGCAACGCGCCGCTTGAATTTTTGGAAAAGGAAATCAGTCCCTTTCCGGAATGGATCGTGTGGCACGCTCTTATCGCGCCCGAGCTTGGTCTGCGCGAAGTGACCGTCACCCCGCTGGGAGCGGATACCTTCCGCATCCGTCTCGTGGTGGAGAATCGCGGCTGGCTGCCAACATATGTCACAAAGAAGGCTCTGGAGCGTAAAGTATCTCGCGGTGTGACAGCGGAGATTTCCCTGCCCAAAGGCGCGAGCCTGCAATCAGGCAAACCCCGCGAAGAGTTGGGCGAACTGGAAGGGCATGCCTATAAACCCGCCTTCCTTTTTGATGACAGCGGCGAAAGCACCCTGGATCGCGCCAAAATGGAATGGGTGGTTAAAGCGAAAAAGGGGACAAAAGTGAAACTCTCCGCAAAGCATGAGCGGGCAGGTGTGGTTCAAACTCAGATTGAATTGAAGTAACCTGACATAACAAAAAACTCTCCCTTCTTGGAAGAGTTTTTTGTTGAAAAGATTTAAATCTTCACCCGCCACATTTCCATCGAAGTATCCAGCCCGCGGATCTCACCTTGGAAACGGGATACAGAGTTGGGGGCGGCGGTTTGTTCAAGGAATTGAGTCACTTCGGGGTCGTTGCGAATCTCGCCAGAGAGGATCAACTCCCCGCCTGCCGAAAAATGCGGGAGACGCGCCGCAATATTGACCGTGGAACCGAAATAATCCAGCCGGTCATTTAGATTCACCACAATGCATGGGCCATGATGAATGCCCACCTTAATAGTCAGCGGCGGAATGCCTCTCGCGGTCAACTCGCGTTGGACATTCCAAATGGCTCTCACCGCAGAGAAAGGCTTCCGAAATGCCGCCATAACCGCATCGCCCATCGTTTTAATGACCGCGCCCTCTTCCCTTGCAACTGCTTCTTCAAGAATGTTAAAATGTTCGCGAACCCTGCCAAAAGCAGGAGCGTCTCCGATCTCGCGGTACAGGCGTGTGGAATTACGCAAGTCGGTGAACATCAACGTCATCGAACCGACGGAAATTTCTTCACCGGCGTGTAAAACTTCGCTGGAGAACAGGTCACGGAACACTTGCAAAGTGGTTACATCTGCGGCAGTGGCTGCCTGGTCAGACCAGGTCACACGTTCCATTTGGAAGGTCTGGGGAAAGTTGGTATCGTTGAAAAGGCGGATCGTTGGCGACAGGCTGATCTTTAGGAATTCATTGTTCCAGCCGATCGTATCTGCATGGAAGTCTGTGGCGGCGGGACCTTCTGTCGAAGCAACAAGAGTCTGCGAGCCTTCCAACGAAGAAGCCTTTATGCGATAACGCCCCGGTTCAAGGATGGTGCGGAATGGCAATTGCTCATGCGGCGGCACAACCAGAGAAAAAACAATATGCGGCTGACGCTGCGGGCTGCCCACACAAAACTCAATCGCAGCATCCACCTTTCGGATGGAGGAATTGGGGCGGAAGATCACCTCCACATTTTGGTCGAAGTTGGCGTCGAATTGAATCTGGCAGGTGTTGCAGTGCGAGTGTCCGCGCAGGTCGCCCAGCCTGCGATGATCTTCGGTTACGCCGCGGCATTCGGGGCAAAGCAGGTCCCAGTACATATCGAGGATGCCTTCGCGCGTCGCATACAGGAAAGTCTCCAACACGGCGCGGCGGGGACGTTTCCAATGATCAGCCAGCACGTACGGGCGCATGCGCTGAATGGAAAGATCATCGGCATTCTGAAAATATTCAAGCAGATGTTCTAAAACTTTAGGGTCTGCATCTGTTCCTAAGGCAAGACGCTCTCTAAGCAAACGATAGCGCGCCTGCCCGCTCGAGCTGAGATTCCGCTTGGGCGGTAGAACCAGTTTCGGGTCCGGGCTGGAGGCGATACGGTCATATAACTTAAAGGCCTTGCCAAATTGTTTCGCGCTATAAAATCCGATCACAAAGGGGATCGCCATATCCCCAAGCGCATTGCGAGCCTTTGCCCACACTTCGTAGATCAAATGCGTGCCGGCGCCAAAAGGGTCGAGGCGGCAATCCACGCGCATCTCATGCAGCGGGCCATTTTGATAACGGCGCAAAATACCAAAACGATAGGGGTAGGTCCACTCGAACGGTTCTTCATCCCAAATCACACTGACAACGGGAATCTTGAACTTCACCTGCTTCACACGATTCTTAATTCCCAACAATTGCATGGGCGGCAAGCCTGTATCACGGTTGAAACGGTTCGTGTCTGAAACAAGCGGCCACAATGCTTCGGGGGAAGACGTCAGATTCCATTCCCATTTGTAATGATATTCCTTAGACATGGCGTAATTTTACCCGCCGTTCTTTCCCCCTGCATTACAGACAAATAAGAAATTAAAGCGAGATCAACCCCAACTCAATGCCGCGCTTTACGGCTTCGGTGCGGCCTGCCGCTCCGATCTTGGCATACAACGCCGAAAGATGAAACTTGACCGTATGCTCGCTGATGCCCAACTCCAGCGCGATCTGTTTGTTGGCCAGCCCCTCTGCCATGTGGTGGAGGACTTCCTTCTCCCGAGCCGTGAGCGGCTCTGAAAACGACTCATTCCCCAAACCTTCCCCGCCCCTTGGCAGACGCATCATGCCCTCGACCAAGCCGGGCGCACCCACCCAAAGCCCTTCTGCCACTGCGGCAATTCCCGCCGCCAATTCATGTGCGCTTGCTTCAGACGATAACACCCCCCGCGCACCAATGCCCGATGCCAGCATCGGCTTGACGGTTTCGATATCATCGGTCAGAAAAAGAATGCCAAAATCTTTTTGCTCAATTCCACGAACAGAAGAAACCGAGGCGAACACTGCCACCTCGGTTTCGTGTTCGTTTACATCGGCAAGCCTCACCGCCTCGCCCGTCACGCGGATGTTCGCATGGTTCGAGAGCATTTCACGCAACCCGACCCGCAAAGCATGATTCGGTGAAACGATGGCTACACGGATCAAATAAAAAATCTCCCCGTCCTTGCGTGGGCGATAGCCGCAAGGACGTTATCTTTCTCCCACAACCACATTCACTGACTGCAGCTTGCCGCCGCGCAAAACATCCATCGCTGTGGATTGGCCAACCACGTCGCCGCTTAAGCGGGTGAACAGCTCGTCGTGATGCCCCACGGCCACACCCGCGACACCGACGAGGATATCGCCGATGATCAAGCCGCCTTTTTCAGCAGGGCTGTCCTTTTCGATGCCAACCAGCAGAAGACCGGTTTCCTGTTCGCGGTTGAGTTGAGCCCGGGCTTCGGCGGGGAGATTTACGGTCTGGCTGCGAACGCCGATGAAACCGCGTTTGATCTTGCCGTGGCTGGCGAGGGTTTCGGCAACTTTCAAGGCTATGGCTGCAGGGATGGTGATGGCTTCGCCGCCCATGCCAAAACCGGAGGTGTTGATTCCATACATCTCACCTTCACCGTTGATAAGTGGCCCACCGGAAAAGCCGGGGTAGGAAACGACATCGGTTTTGATATAGGCTTCCAACATGCCGCCGCTCCCCGTGCGGACGGGTCCGCCGAGTTTGTTGACGGCGCCAAAGCTGGATTCAATTCCGTTCGCGGAGGGTCGCCCAATGGCGAGGACGAATTGCCCAACGCGCACAGGCGTCTTTGCAACGTCAGCAGAGGCGGCTGAGGCTGAGTCTAATTTTAGGACGGCAAGATCCGTTCCCGGGTCTCGACCGATGAGGCGCGCGGCGGTTTCTTTTCCATCACCCAATAAAATTTTGATATCCTCTTCGCGTTCCACGACATGATTGGCGCTTAGAATCATATCGTTGGAAAAAGCAATGCCACTGGCGGGCATGCGGCGGCGCGCATTGACTAGCACGGTATATTTGCCCGCTTTTTCGGCGGCGTTCGCCATGGCTTCAGAGAGTTCACTAAAAATATTTTTGCTCATTGGTTTACTCCTTTGCACGGTATTCTAGCCCGCGCAGGTTTGGAGTGTATCGGTGAATTGGGGGGGCAGATACTGGACGTTTGGGTAGGCGGGGCGCTAACGGCTGCGGGCTTTTTGTTCGAGCGGAAGGAGAGCGGCGAAAAGTTTTTCATGGGTGGGGGTTGGCACGCTAGCGGCTTTCCCCATGCGAATGACGGCGCCGGTCTGTGCGTTGAGTTCGGAGGGTTTACCTGCCATCATGTCCTTTTGCATGGATGCCATGACGCTGCCGGGGGCGTTATCGATCTGCTGCATGGTTTCGCTGACGAAAGACTCTTCGATGGGCGCTCCCATGGCGCGGGCAACGGCCGCAGTTTCACTGAAGGCATTGAAAAGCATGGCGCGGGTTTCAGGGTTGGCGCGATATTCGCCGATGGGTTTACCGGTGTATGCGCCCACGCCGCTTGTGCCAGTGATGAAAATGAATTTTTCCCACATGGCGGTTTGGATGTTAGCAGGATTCTCGGCAGCGATTCCATCAATGGATGAAAACAGGTTGTGGATGATTTGAATACGCTCGCTGGGGGAATTGTCCCATTCGCCATAGGCGATATATGGCTTCATGCCAACATGACGTATGACCCCCGGCGCGCCAATAAAAGCGCTAATGCGGCACAAACCGCCGATCACATGCGGCGTACCGAATGTATGGATTAATAGATCCATATGTTCCATGCCATTGAGCAATGGCAAAATGACGGTGCCATTCCCAAGAAGAGGTTTCATTTGCGTGATGGCTTCATCTAATTGCCAGGCTTTGGTGGCAAGGATGACAAGGTCTACGACTCCAACGGATTGGGGAGAGTCCGTTGCGTTTACGGGGTGGACGGTAAAATCCCCGTCAATGGATTCCACACGCAAGCCAGAGTGACGCAAGGCGGCAAGGTGTTCGCCACGGGCAATGAAGGTGATATCTTCTCCGTTTTTTGCGAGGCGTCCGCCGAAATAGCCGCCCACGCCGCCTGTTCCAAAGATCGCGAGTTTCATGATCATCCAGTCCTTTTTAAATTTACAATCTTCCCTGCTTGTAGTATATCAGGCTTAGGGATATGGCGAATGAATTCATTGAGCAAATTTGTAACGCTTGTTACAGAACGACTGATCCTGCGTCCATTTACGCTGGATGATTGTGAGGACCCGTTCTTGGTTATCTTTTCAGCAGGGTGGGTTGGGGGGAAAGGCTAGGCCAAGGAAGCGGCGAAAGTATTAAAGCATTGAGGAAATGCGGGTTGACGTTTATGCGGCGGCAGATCGATTTTGGGGTGGAAATGTTCCAATATGCGCTTCAGGCTTAAGCGGAGTAAGAGGAACTGCGTATTTGTTTTTTTTCATTTTTTGTCTTGATCTGACTTTATTTTCGCCGTGAGAACCAATAGATTACAAATAATACAACAGCAAGCCCTGCAACGGTGAAAAGACTTGTCTTTGAAAATGCCGCGCCGGAAACCGATGAACCTGCCGGTTGTTGCAGAGCAGGCAGGCTGACGATGACTAGAACCACTACGGCTGCCGCAGCAACCAGTAATGCCATTTGCGGGTTGGATTGGATATCGAAAAAACGCCTCCAGAAGCAAGGCTGGGCGGTTTGTTCTTCGCGCTTCATGCGTGACTTGAGCCGTACCAGCATTTGCTTGACCTTGGCGTCTTCAAGCGGTTCCGGGGGGAAGGCTTGGTGAAGGCGAAGAACCGTTTTCTGGAGGCTGAGCAGTTCCTCGTCGGAGGTTGAGACGCTTGGGGCTGATTTTCCAGAGAGAAGCCGGTCAGTGAAGTCCGCCAGTTCGTTATCGTTTTCTGTGGATTCGTTGTAGGGTTGCATGGTTATTTTTCCAGATGAGCGCGAAGAGCGGTGATGGCGCGGCGATACAGGGATTTGGTGGCTTCAAGGTTTTGGTTCATCAGGTCTGCGATCTCGTTAAACTGCAGATCTTCTGCGAAACGGAGCAGAATGATCTCCCGGTAGTTTTCAGGCAGTTCCTGTAACAACCGTTGAAGGAACAAGTGTTCCTCCATCGTCTGGGAACTCCCGCCCGTCACATACCCTGCTGCTTCCGATAGCGGCGCGAGGCGCGGTTCTTGTTTGCGCGAACGCCTGCGGTAGAACTCTGCGACTTTGTGGTTGGTCAGTGTGCGCAGCCAGGTGCCAAATTTTGAATCGCCCCGAAAGGAGGGTATGGATTTCAGGGCTGCCATGAAGATTTCCTGCGTCACGTCTTCCACATCGCTCTCAGGAACCACATACTTTACACGTTTGTAAACTTTGAGGAGGTGGCGATGATAGAGTACATCAAAGGCTTCTTTGGCGCCATTTTTGTACTTTTGAATGAGAATCTCGTCGCTGGCGTCCTGGAGGGATGTTGATGTGGTTTGCATATAATTTGTCGTAAGAATTAGAAAAAATGGGTCGTTTTAGTACGGGTATCAAAAACCTACTATATCATAAACCAGGCTGAAAAGTCAGGGATTTGATTTTCATTCCACTTAGGCTATAATGAAGCCCGTTAGACTACTCGCAAATTTGGAGACAGTGCATGTCCAAGATCATTTCAGTACATTCATTTAGAGGCGGCACAGGCAAATCGAACACAACCGCCAATATTGCCGCGCTGCTTGCCATGGACGGGGCGCGTGTGGGCGTTGTAGATACAGATATTGCCTCCCCTGGCATCCATGTTTTATTCAATCTGGATGAAGCGGATATGGAACACTCTCTGAACGACTACTTATGGGGCAAATGCACCATCGAGCAGGCTGCTCAGGATGTGACCGGACATATCGGCGCGGAAGTTAAGGGACAGATTTTCTTAATCCCCTCCAGCATCAAAGCCGGAGAGATTGCCCGCATCCTGCGTGAAGGCTACGATGTCGGCTTGTTGAACGACGGCTTTCGGGATGTGATTGAAAAACTTAAGTTGGATTATCTTCTCATCGACACCCACCCCGGCTTAAATGAAGAAACCCTGCTTTCCATTGCAATTTCGAGCGCGTTGGTCATTATTATGCGTCCCGACAATCAGGACTATCAAGGCACGGCCGTGACGGTGGATGTTGCCAAAAAACTGGATGTGCCGAAGTTGTTTATTCTTGTCAACAAGGCGCCCACCGTGCTGGATTTCGAAGAAGTTCGCGTGCGCGTGGAACAGACCTATGATGCCAAGGTGGGAGCCATCCTGCCGCATTCCGATGAAATGATGACATTGGCAAGTTCCGGTCTTTTCACGGTCCGTTACCCGGACAATGAAGTGACCCGGGGGTTGCGCAATCTGGTGAATCAACTCAAAGCCTAGCGGTCTGAAAGGAAGGCAATGGGCAACCCGCTCTTTGAAATGGCGCTGAGAGAGTTGGAGGAACGGCAAGAGGATATCCGCCCGTCGGATGTTGTTCTCTTTTCTGAGCCGTTGCGTTCCGCCCTGAATTTCGTCATCCGTTTAGGGCGCTTCAGCCTGACGGAGTTTGCAGAAAAACTCCCAGAGTTTTCCAGAGATGAGGTCAAACGCATTGCAGACTTGCTCATCCAACGTCACCTCTTTGACCTCTCCCGTTTCGCCACCCAAGAAGAGCCTTACTACGAAGCCCGCCTCTCCGCGCTGACGCGCCCGCTCACGCGACCGCCGTCTGATATTTGGAAGAAGATTGATTGACATTCCACCCGTCTGCCGAAAGCAGGCGGGTTTTGTTTTGCTATAATCACAACATGGCAGATAAAACTTTCTCACGATACGAAGAACTCAAGACGCAGGTCAACTTTCACAATTACCGGTATCACGTGCTGGATGCGCCCGTGGTCAGCGACCTCGAATATGACCGTTTACTGAACGAACTGAAAAAGATCGAAGCAGAACATCCCGAGTGGATCACGCCCGACTCACCCACTCAACGCGCCGGGGCAAAGCCTTCGGAAAAATTCGAGAAGGTGCGTCACCCCGCGCCGATCCTTTCGCTTGCCAATGCCTTCGGCGCGGACGATGCGCGGGCATGGTTCGAGCGCATCAAAAAACTGGACGACCGCGTGAAGAAGGCGAAGTTCGTCGTCGAGCCAAAGATTGACGGGTTGTCTGTCGTTTTGCATTACCATGACGGTCAGTTCGCGCAGGGCGCAACCCGCGGAGATGGTGAAGTGGGGGAGGATATTACGAGTAATTTGCGGACTGTAAAAGCCATTCCCCTGCGTATTCCGGTCGAAGGTCAAGAGTCGAAGGTCAGTGTTCCTTCCCATCTCGTTGTGCGCGGCGAAGCGTTCATCCCTATCAAAGACTTTGAGGCGTTGAATAAAAAACTGGAGGAGGCGGGCGAAAAGACCTATCTCAATCCGCGCAACACGGCGGCGGGTTCGCTGCGGCAACTCGACCCGCAACTGACGGCGTCGCGCCCGATCGCCATGCTTGTTTATCAAATCGTTCATGCTGAGGGCGGAAATGTCCCAACCTCGCAATGGGAGATTTTGGAATATCTCAAGTCGCTGGGATTTCCAGTGGCGGACATTTCAAAACGCTTCAATGATTTGGACTCTGCCATCGCTTACACCGAAACCTTTGATAAAGGACGCGACACGCTTCCCTACGAAGCCGACGGCATGGTCATAAAAATTGACGATTTATCACTCGCCGCAGATTTGGGCTTCGTGGGCAAAGACCCGCGCGGAGCCGTCGCCTTTAAATTCCCGGCGCGCGAGGTGACGACGACCCTGCTCGGCATAGATGTGGAAGTGGGCCGCACCGGCGTGTTGACTCCGCGCGCTTCGCTCGAAGCAGTCGAGATCGGCGGTGTCATCGTCCGCAATGCGACCTTGCATAACTTTGATTACATCGAAGAGAAGGACATCCGCATCGGCGACCGGGTGCTGGTCAAACGCGCAGGTGAAGTGATTCCGTATGTCATCGGTCCCGTCGTGGATGCGCGTTCCGGCAAAGAGAAGAAATACAAGCCGCCGACAAAATGTCCCGCCTGCAATACGGAGGTGGAACACATCGAAGGCGAAGTGGCGTGGTACTGCGTCAATGCCGCCTGCCCGGCGCAGTTGGTGCGGAATGTGGAGCATTTCGTTTCGCGCGGCGCGATGGATATTGTCGGGCTGGGGATAAAAATTGTGGAACAGTTAATCGAAGCGGGTCTGGTCAAAGATGTGGCGGACTTGTTCACCTTGAAGAAAGACCAATTGCTCAAGTTGGAAGGGTTTGCCGAGAAAAAGGCGGAGAATCTGCTTGGTTCTATTGAGCAGGCAAAGGGTCAGAGTTTGAAGCGTTTGATCGCGGCGCTGGGAATCCACGGTGTGGGCGAAGTCATGGCGGGCGATCTGGCGCAGACGTATGGAAGTTTATCCGCGTTATCGCAGACCACTACTGAAGAACTTCAGCAGATCGAAGGGGTAGGTCCAAACATTGCCGAATCCATTGTGGATTGGTTTGCGCGCCCGGCCAATCAAAAATTGTTGAAGAAGTTGAAAGCGGCAGGCGTCGATCCGCAGATGAAGAAAGACGAGAAGAAGAAAGAAGGGGCCTTCGCCGGGTTGACTTTTGTGGTGACTGGCACGCTGCCGAACTTCTCGCGCGACGATGCGAAAGAATTTATAGAAAATAACGGCGGGAAAGTAACAGATAGCGTGAGCAAGAAAACCAGTTACCTGGTGCTTGGCGAAAACCCCGGCTCGAAATTCGAGAAAGCCAAATCGCTGGGCGTGAAGATCATTGACGAAGCCGAGTTGAAGAGATTGGCAGAATAACCCAAGCGACAGTCACCTTAAAAGTAACTATCGCTTTTAAACTAGACAGAAACCATCCCCTCGGCTAAACTTGCGCCATTCCCATTCGGAGGAACTTAATGGATTTTCACAGCATTGATAACAACAGCACCCGGCGCATTGCTGCCCTCAAACAACGTGTAGACTCTCTGCGCGAGAACGATTACTACTTTTACAACCAAGCCGTGGAAGAAATGCTGCCCGGCGCCAAAGTGCGCGTGCGCGGGCGCATCATGGGAATGTACGCCTCATACTCGTACCTGGGGCTGGTCGGTCACCCGCGCATTAACGAAGCCGCCAAACGCGCCGTGGACAAATTTGGCACCGGCACCAATGGCGTCCGCACCCTCGCCGGAACGCTAACCATCCACAACGAGCTCGAAGAGACCATTTCAAATTTCAAACACACTGAATCTGCCATCACCTATACTTCGGGCTACGTCACCAACCTGACCGTCATCTCCTCCCTGATGGGACGCGGCGACTACGTCTTTTCGGACAAGATCAACCACGCCTCCATCGTGGACGGTTGTCTCATGTCCGGCGCGGAATTCCGCCGCTTCCGTCACAACGACATGGAACACCTCGAAGGCTTGCTCAAGAACGCGCCTGCCGATGTGTCCAAACTTGTCATCGCCGACTCGGTCTTCAGCATGGATGGCGACATCATTGACCTGCCAAAGATGGTGGAGTTGTGCAAAAAATACAACGCCTGGCTGATGATTGACGAAGCGCACTCGGTGGGCGTGCTGGGGGAGCGGGGTACGGGCATCGAGGAACATTTCAACATGTACGGCGCGATTGACATCAAGATGGGCACACTGAGCAAGACCATCCCCTCGGTGGGTGGGTATGTTGCCGCCAGCAAAGACATCATCACCTACCTGCGTCACGCCAGCCGCGCTTACATCTTCTCTGCCGCGCTGCCGCCCGCCCAAGCCGCCGCCGCCAACGAGGCATTCAAGGTCATTCTCGATGAACCCTGGCGCATCGAACGCCTCAACCAAAATACCAAACAATTCATCGGCGGGCTGAAGAGCATGGGTTTCGATACGATGTTGACCGAAACCGCCATTGTCCCTGTGCTGTGCGGCGACGACAACACCGCCTTTGCCATGACGCGCGAATGCCAGCACAACGACGTGTTCGTCCTGCCCGTCGTTTCGCCCGCCGTCCCCGAAGGGCTCGCCCGTCTGCGTGCCACCGTCACTGCCG
>JACAEP010000088.1 GCA_013388795.1 Chloroflexota bacterium
CTTATCAAACTTGGCTTTACGGTTGGGCAGGCAGTGCGCGGCATCGGCTTTATTTCGCATCTGCTGACCATCCTCATCATCTACTGGGCAAATCGCCGCATCCACAATGGAAATGTTCCCCTCTCTTTTTTAAGCGGACTTTATCTTGCCGTGGGAACGGGGTTCTCCTATGTGTCTGCATACTTTGGCACGCCTTTCTTTGCCCTCGCCGCCGCCTCTACATGGACCTTGGGCTTGCTCCTCATGAAAGAACAGAATCCACGCTGGCGGCTTTCTCTTCTCTTTGCCCTCAGCGGGTTGGTCGCCGGCTTGGTCCGTCCTGAAGGTGTGATTCTTGCCTCGTTGATATTGGTTGCCGTGGTCATCATGCGTTTGACTGAAGAGAGTCACCTCCCCTTTTGGGAGAAGGTTAAAAGGAGCGGCGTTTTGCCCATTATCTTTATTTTTGGGTTTATCTTTCTGACGCTTGGCGGCGCATATTTCCTCTGGCGCTGGGATTATTTCGGGCACCCGTTGCCGAACCCATTTTATAAAAAAGGGGAGGGCGGCTGGTCGTGGTTTACCTTTAATGCATCAATGCTCAATATGTTAAGGCTATCATTGCCTGTTGTTCTGGCATTTATTCTTGGTTTCCGCTCCAAAGAGACGATGAGAACAACGTTGATCTACATGATACCGATTGTTGGCTTTGCTTCGGCATTTGGACTGGTATCTGATGAAATGAATTACGGCGCGCGCTTTCAATATGCGACAGTCCCGCTTGCGCTGATGTCTTGGATTCCGCTTGTGCGGGGCATGCGGCTCGAAACGCCGAATCAGCCACACGTCCGCGAAAGAGCCGTGTATCTTGTCGCATCAAGCATCCTGGCCGTGGGAATTGTTTCCTATTCCTGGTTCCAGACCTGTTTCCTTGCTTTATACCAGCCGTCTTGTGACCGACCCTATGAGCGTGATGGACGGCTGGAGATGGCAAAAATGCTGGCAGATTATCGCGGCAAGGGATATGTGATGGCAGTGACCGAAGCGGGCTTGTTGCCGTATTACTCAGGTTGGGAGGCGGTCGATACCTGGGGCTTGAATGACCAGTTTATTGCACACAATGGTTCCATTACTGTGGAGTATTTGGCTTCTTACCGACCGCATATCATCATGTTTCATGATTATTATTCGCCGCTTGTGCCGCCCAAGTTGACCGAAGCCAACCTCTCACAGCGTTGGTTTCGCATGACGATCCTGTTGAAAACATATGCCGAAGAGAATGGATACATTCTTGCGGCTGTGTTTGGCGACAGCCCATACGACACGCATTATTATTATGTGCGGCCCGATTTTGAAGATAGCGAACGCCTTGTGGAACGCATCTCTGAATTTCGAGATTACTTCTACCCGACCACCGGCAAGCGTTCGATCAATTATGCAATTTACGAACCGTAGGGGCGAACCCTTCGCAGTCGCCCTTGTTTATGGTGAAATCAAAAAAAGACAGGGGTAAGCCCTGTTGCCGCATTTTGTTTATTGGAGAATTTTATGTCTGAAATTACCGAGCTTGCCGAGAAACTGAAGACCGAAGGGGAACGCATGGTGGCGTTCTTTTCCGAATTAAGCGCTGACCAATGGAATGCGGAAGTCTACACCGAAGGGACAACCTGGAGTGTCCGCAATGTGCTTGCGCACTACGTCACATCCGAGCGCGGACTGGTGCGCCTCTTTGAACGCATCCGCACTACCGGCGAAGGCGCTGCGGACGATTTCTCGATTGACCGTTACAACGCCTCTCAACAGGAGAAGACCAAAGACTTCACGCCTGCCGAACTGCTGGAGCAATACAAACAAGTCCGCGCTGAGTCGGTGCAATGGGTAAGCGGGCTGAACGATGAGGATCTGGAAATTCAAGGCCGGCATCCCTTTTTAGGGGAAACTGTCATCCGCGAAATGGTGAAGATGCTCTATCTGCACAATCAACTGCATTATCGTGATGTAAAACGGGCGTTGAGGTAATTCACTACACAGGTTTACGAAGCGTCACTCAGATTTTCCTTTGTGATTATTCGCGACACTTCGTGATCAAAAGATTTTTTATGAAACTTTCTCCCTTCAAACTCGAACGCTACTTTGCCAAATATGAATTCAACACCGAGTTCTTGCTGTGCTCCTCCGATTGCGAATCCATGTCGGTTGCCGATCTACTAGCTCTCGAAGAAGGCGCGGCGGAACGCTTTCGGAATCAGTGGCTGGGTTACACCGAATCACAGGGCAGTCCTACCCTGCGGAGCGAGATTGCTGGGATGTATGCCGAAACTCAACCGGATGATATTTTGGTTTTCACCGGCGCAAACGAAGCCATTTATCTCTTTATGATGGCAGCTTTGCAGGCTGGTGACCATGTCATTGTTCATGCGCCGCATTATCAGGCGTTGAGCGAAACGGCAAAGGGAATTGGCTGCGAGGTCAGCCCGTGGTTTGCTCGTGAAGCGAACGGCTGGGCGCTCGATATGGACGAGCTCAAGGGGTTGGCGCGTCTCTCTACCAAGGCAGTTGTTGTCAACCTGCCGCATAACCCCACCGGCCATCTTATGTCCCGCGCCGACTTTGACGCCTTGAACCGTTTTACGCAGGAAAACAACCTTCTGCTCTTTTCAGATGAGGTTTATCGTGAATCTGAATATCACCCTGCGGACCGCCTGCCCGCTGCTGTGGATTATGGTGAGCATGCCATCTCACTTGGCGTGACTTCCAAAACCTATGGCTTGGCAGGTTTGCGCATTGGTTGGATCGCCACCCGAAACCGAGAGTTGTACAACAAAATCGCTTCGCTGAAAGATTACACCACCATTTGCAACTCCGCCCCCAGCGAATTTCTTGCCGAAGTTGCCATTCGTCATCGTTTGCAACTGGCGAATCGCAATCTTGAGATCATCAAAAACAACCTCATCATCATTGACAATCTTTTTGATCGTTACCCATCCCTGTTCTCATGGCATCGCCCCAAGGCAGGTTCTATGGGGTTCCCCAAACTACTCAAAGGGGACGTTGAAATCTTTTGCGATGATCTTGTCAAAAAGGCGGGGGTGCTTCTCCTGCCCGGTTCTGTTTATGATGATACCCATAACCACTTCCGCTTGGGGTTGGGGCGCAAAAATCTTCCACAAGCGGTTAACCGACTGGAAGAGTATTTGTCCAGCTCATTGCCTCCAGCCAAATAGCCATATACAGCGAGAACTCTTAAGTTGCTAAAACTCACCCATCCTCTCCACCTTCTGCTTGTCGCGCTGACGTATCTTCTTGGGGCAAGCGTTCCTGCCTATTTGGGTAAATCTTTTATGCTTGCGCCTTTTGCGCTTGGTTTGGCGTTCGCTCTCTTAATGCAGGCTAGCATGTCATTTCTGCGGGAAGTTTTCCGCCCGCATCACGAGCCGATCATGGACGGTGAGACGCCGCAAAAGAAAGAAACTCTTCGCAAAAACCTGCTGTCTGTCTCTGCAGGCATGATGGGCGCATCCACTGTCATTGCTTTCGTTGCGCATCTCAACTTCAGCCTCACTTCTCCGACGATTCTCTTTCTTTTTTCTTCGCTATGTCTTGTTCTCTTATATTCCATCCCGCCTTTTCATCTTGTCAACCGCGGGTTTGGCGAATTGATCCTTGCCGTTCATATTGCTTATGTGGTCCCGTCCATTGCTTTCCTTTTTCAAACAGATGAAACTTCCAGTTTGCTTGCTGCATTGCTCCTTCCGCTCGTGGCGCTGGCGCTGGCCTGCTTTCTTATTCAGAATTTCTCCACCTTCCCAGACGATCAAAAATACGAACGCGGCACTCTTCTTCGCTATCTTGGTTGGGAACGCGCCGTGCCATTGCACCACAACTTGATCGCCTTTGCCTATGTCAGCTTTGCCATCGTTCCATTGTTTGGTTTTGCGTTCGGTCTGGTTGCGCCCGCTTTTCTTACCTTGCCTTTTGCGATTTTTCAAGTCATCCAATTTCGTGCGATTGCCAATGGGTTTCCTCCAAACTGGAGGCTTATCACTTTCACCGCTCTTGCTGTTTTTGGTTTGACGGCTTATTTTTTGACGCTTACATTTTGGCTTCGTTAACGTTTGAACAACCAATCTGATGCGGCGCAATGCCCAGCCGGGTAGCTCAACGCCATTGTGCATTGCGTCGTTTGAAGGCGGCTGGCGGATAGAGTAAATTTCCCTTATCGCGCCCAATTCTTGATTTCGCGGATATGCCCCGGCGTGGTGCGGCAGCACCCGCCGATGAGACGCGCTCCCGCTTCGTACCAGTCTTTGGATTGTTTCCCGAACGAATCGCAGGAGGTCTCGCCGCGCCAGGTGTTGGTGGATGCGTCGTACACTTCGCCGGAGTTTGGATAGACAATGATGGGTTTGCCTGTGTTTTCTTTGATCTCACGGATCAGTGAAGCGATATAAAGCGGCGATGTGCAATTGATTCCGATTGCAACCGCTTGCGGTTGTGTATCGAGAAATGCGGCAATATCTGCGATGCGCTCGCCGTTGCTGATGTGCTCGCTGTCCTTCGCAGTGAATGTAAACCATGCAAAGATGTTGGGAAATTCGGCAAGCAGGCGGATCAAGGCCCGGGCTTCGATTCCACATGGGATGCTCTCGCAGGCTAGCAGGTCCGCGCCGGAGGCGATGAGGGACTCCAGACGCGAGCGATGAAACGCGATCAGTGCATCTTCGCTCAGGCTGTAATCGCCGCGATATTCAGAACCATCGGCGAGATACGCGCCATACGGTCCCACCGAGCCGGCAATCAACGGGCGGATGCGCCCAATGCGATTGTCTTCCTTTGACCAAAACTCATCGCGCGCTTGCTGGGCCAATTGCACAGACTTTTTTATCAACTCAATTGCCTGCCCGCGATCTACGCCGCGCTTTGCGAAACCTTCGACCGTGGCCTGATAACTGGCAGTGATGGCAACATCCGCGCCGCTGTTGAAGTAATCAAGATGCACGGCGCGGATGAGTTCAGGCTGTTCCATCAACACGCGCGCCGACCAGAGATCATCGTTCAGGTCGCAGCCGCGCGCTTCGAGTTCGGTTGCCATGGCGCCATCAATGATGATGATGCGCTGATTTTTTAGTATGTTTTCGATTACATTCATTTCGCCGCCGCTTCTGCCTCGCGCAATTTTTCTGTGGCGCGGAAGTACTTAAGATAGCGCATTGAGTTTGGGTCGCGCCCAAGCAGCAAGTCTGTGGCGCGGATGGCGCCGCCAAGTTTGATGGGATCGGTGATGGAGGCGGTTGCGCCGGTGAGCATGGCAATAGAAAGCATGGCGGCGTTGACAGAATGTCTGTCTGGCAGGCCAAAGGAAACATTGCTTGCGCCGAGGCTGATATTCACGCCAAATTCATTTCTGATAAGTTCAATGGACTTGAGCGTGACGGTCGCCGCTTTGCTGTCATGCCCGACGGTCATCACCAGCGGGTCAATGATGATGTCTTCAATGGGGATGCCGATCTTTGTTGCGCGTTCGATGATTTTTCCCGCCGCCGCGAGACGACCTTCGGCTGTCGGCGGGATGCCTTCATCGGCAATGGTCAAACCGATGACTGCCGCGCCTCTTGCCTTGACGATGGGCAGCGCCGCGCTAAGTTGCTTTTCTTCCCCGTTGACGGAGTTTACCAGCGGTTTGCCGCCCTTGATGGCGTTCAGCCCGGCTTCGAGAATCTTCGGCTCATTCGAGTCAATGCATAGCGGCACATCCACAACAGATTGAACCGCCTCCACCACCAACGGCATGACCTCCGCTTCTTCGATTTGCGGGTGACCGACATTCACATCCAGTACATCCGCGCCCCAATCAACCTGGCGTTTGGCAAGCTGCTTGACGTAATCCATATTCCGTTCGACCAGAGCCTGACCGAGTTTCTTGATTCCGGTTGGGTTGAGCTTTTCGCCGATGATGACAAACGGCTTGTCGAAGCCGATGGTGACTTCCTTCTTTTCTGATTTGAGAATGGTATGCATGAATGTTCTCCGAAAATTTGTTACCGCGCAGGATACGTTCTCTAACGTGTCTGTACGGTGTTTGTCGGCGTTAGAGAACGTCTTCTATGCGCTTTCTATGATTTCAAAAATCTCAACGCCGTTTCTGCCAGGATCGCCGCGCCAAGTGGCAGGGCGCGTTCATCGAGGTCAAATTTGGGGTGATGCAATTCGTACAATGGGCGGTCTTCGATTCTCACGCCCAACATGTACATGGCGCCCGGCGCATCGCGCAGAAATTCGGGGAAGTCTTCCGCTCCGAGGGTTTTGTCCATTGGTAGTACATTGTCTTCGCCCAGCAGGTCTTTGCCAACGCTTGCAATCGTATCTGACACAAATTTGTCATTGATGATCGGCATGCCGCCAAAGAGGAACTCCAATTTGTAATCGCCGCCCAACGCTTTGACGATCTCGAACACCCTAGTCATTTCCTCTCGAATTTGTTTTTCAATATCCAGCGATGTAAAGCGGATGGTGCCTTTCATCTCCACCTTGTCTGGGATGACATTTTCAGCAAACCCGCCATTGATCGCGCCAATACTGATGACTGCCGGTTCAAGCGGATCGAGCCGGCGTGAGACAATCGAGTTAATGCCCATGATGACATGCGCCAGCATCACGAAAGGATCGTTTGAATCGTGCGGATGCGCCCCGTGCCCGCCCTTGCCGTAAATGGCTGCATTCCAGGAGGTCACGCCGCCGCCGCTTGGGCCTTCGTTGATGGTGATGGTTCCAACCGGATGACTGGGATCCACATGTTGGGCAATCACATAATCCACGCCTTCGGTTGCGCCTTCGGCGTACATACGCTGCGCGCCGCTTTTGCCTTCTTCGTCCGCCGTTTCCTCGCAGGGTTGAAACAGGAAGCGCACGCGCCCGTTAAGTTTTTCTTTCGCCAAAATTTTTGCCGCGCCTAATGCCATGGCTGTGTGCGAGTCGTGTCCGCAGGCGTGCATCTTGCCTTCGTTCTGCGAAACGTAATCGGTCTCATTTTGTTCAAAAATAGGAAGCGCATCCATATCTGCGCGGATGGCGACTACCCTGCCGCCTTCGCCTATTTCTGCCACCACGCCTGTCTTGCCCACCCCGCGCCTGACTCTATACCCCATCTTTTCCAGTTCATCGGCGACAATTCCCGCTGTGCGGTGGACATCAAAGCCGGTTTCGGGGTGCATGTGGAAGTCGCGCCGCCATTCGATCAGTTCTTCTGAAATTGCATGTGCTTGTTTGAGCATTGCTTATTCTCCTATGGATAAGTATACAGGAAGTTGTATACAGGTACACAAGTGGATAGTCATCTTACGTGCGTACTTGTTTTCTATTTACTTATTGCTCTGTTGCAAATACTCTCAAAATCTGTCACTGCGAGCAAAGCGAAGCAGTCTTCCTGCCAGCGAGGGGATGGCTTCGCCGCTTGCGGCGGCTCGCAATGACATCCTTGCAGCAGAGCATTTACTTATCTATTTCTTTTTCTTCGTTTCGCGTTCTGCTGCCGCAAGGATTTTATCCAACTCGGCTTCCTGCGCCGCTTCCAACGGGGGGACTTGGTGTTCACGCAAGATGCGCTCTGCTTCATCCATGGCATGATCTGCCATTTGCCTGCGTCCCATTTTATCTTCCCAGGTGTCCCAGGAATTGCGTTCGGCGAGTTTGGTGAGAGCCATTTCACCGGCGCGGAGATGTTTGAGCGTGTGCTTGCTGGCGAGATAATTGCGGTTCGAATCCATCACATTCCCGATCACTTCAACTGCCAGATGCTCTACATCTGCCGACAACCCCTGGCGTTGGCGATGGACGCTTTTTGCCAATTCATTGTCGAGCGCCATCTGCGCAAACGACCCCATCACTCCGGCTTCCATTTCGCCAATGCCCGAGAGTTCATCCGCCCCGGCTAGAGCGGGGAGAGAGGCGTTTAATCCGCGTTCGAAAGCATTTTGCGCATCAAGTGTGTGGGCGTTGGTTGAAAATCCATATACATTGACGGCGAACCCATAATAATGCCCAAGTTGAACTGTGGCAGCAGACGACATGCCCAACTCCACGCCTGCCCAGATCAGACCCGTGCGCGGCTCAAGCATACCGAGACGCCCGCAATAGACCACGCCGCAGCCGGGGTTCAAAATTTGGGCAAGGACCAGCGGAGCCAGCGTCTCTGCGTTTTGCTGCACGAGGCTGCCCGTGATGGTCATGGGCGAAGTCGCGCCGCCAGTGGGGGCGGGCAGGTTGGCGTGGATGACACCCGCCTCTGCCATGTCCATGATGGCTTGCGCGGCGATGTCGTGCATGGTCAGCGGACTGACCGGTGAAAGCGAGAGTGTGATCTCATGCGGCTCCATGCCGACGACTTTTGCCATTTCCACGGCGTATTTCGCTTCATGCCCGAATTGAATGCCCGGACCTTGCACCGGTTTGGTGGTGTTTGAAAGCGCGTGGCGGAACATGTGCAGCGCCATCATTTCGTTCTCAACATCGGGCGGGGTGAAGAACGGTGTGACGTTGTTGCAGTTGGGGAGCGCATCCAGTAAGCGAATGGCATTGACGCAATCTTCAGCCGTTGCGGCATGGCGAGCGCCCGTGCGCGCATCGAAGACATCGCGCGCGCCGCCGAGGTTGTGGAAGTATAAATTCCCGCCGCCCAATTCGTTGACCGTGCCATTGCGCCCGCGAATCTTTGGGCGTTTGTTCGCCCTGGCAACCGAGTTCATCACCAGGTCGGGCGGCATCAGCACGCGGTTGTCTTTCATTGAACAGCCCGCTTGTAAAAGAATATCCAGGCTGGGTTTGTGCGTCCAAATAATACCGATCTCACTCAGCAACTTGAGCGTGGCTTCGTGCATGGCTTGGATGTCTTCATCGGATAAAAACTTCAGCGGCTCCATTGATATCTCCTCTTCTAACATTGGCCGCAGACAACCGACCATCGGCCGAGGTGGTCTATTGTCCGCGGTCTGCGGTCAGAATCTTCTCCAGAAATTCCGCCCGCCTCATTTCTGCATCCACAATATTCTCAATCTTGTAAAACGCATGTCCTTCGCCTTTGTATAAAAGCAATTCTACTTCCTTGCCCAACTCCACCAGTCTATCCCGCGCATCAATCGAATCGGACGCCGGGCAGCGCGGGTCATTTTCACCACAGATCATTTGTACCGGCGCATTTATCTTATCCAAAAAGAAATACGGCGAACGCGCGATCCACAGGTCTTTATTTTCTTCCGGGTCGCCCATGTTCTCGATGTTCCAATGCCGCAGGTCTTCGCGTGATTCGTAATGAGATTTTATCCAATTCAAAAATGGAACGACAGCCGACCCGCCTGCAAACAATTCAGGATAGCCCGTCAGGCAGGTCATGGTCAAATACCCGCCATGACTTCGCCCCGTCACCGCGATCTTTTTCGCAAAACCATTCTTCAGCAAATACTTCGCGCCCGCCGCGCAATCATCGTTATCCACACCGCCCATGTCATAGCGACTCGCATTCTGCCACTTCCTGCCATAACCCGTCGAGCCGCGATAATTTGGCGCAAGCACTGCCCACCCGCGTAATGCAAACAAACTCAGCGTCGGGGTCCATGAAAACTGCAAATGCCAATTGGGTCCGCCGTGAATGTCCACCACCGCGTATTCGCCATCGCCGCGATACAACAACGCAGGCACCTGCGCGCCGTCCATGCCCGCATACCAAACCTCTTCCGGCTGTGGAAAATTCAACTCTTCTTCCAGTGACCTTGTTAATTGAGCCGCATTGCCCGTCTCAAGATCGATCTTCCACAAATCCGTCGGATGATTCACATCTTCATACAGGATGACGACCCCATCGGCTGTGATCTGCGGTTGGGCATGGACTCCCTCACCGACCTTCACCTCACGAATAGCATCGCCTCCGCGCTTAAACTGAAACTTGGTTCTTGCGCCCTCACTGTGTACCCAGCCGATAACATCTCCGCTCCGCGACCATGCGGGCTGTGTGTCATCCCCAACCGAGTCGGTGACCCATGTGATCTCTTGCGTATCAATATGAAACAAACCAATATTGAACCATTCGCCATTCTCGCAGGAAAACGCCAGCAACTTTGAATCCGGCGACCATGCCGGGTGTTGCGCGTTCAGCGCTTTGCCCTCCTGCATTAACTGAATGGTGCGAACCTTCCCTTTATGGCGACCCACCGGCACGATATGAACACTGCGCTCACTCGCCGCCGCCTCCGACTCGACCGCGATCCACCTCCCGTCCGGCGACCAGGCCACATCCCAGCAGGGGTGGAAGATATTGTGGATCATCCGCGCCCCGCTGCCATTGAGCGGCAGGACATATAGTGAGAAGATTCCCTTCGCGTCTGAAAGCACAGCCAGCGACTGTCCATCTGGCGACCACGATAGATTGGGCTGATGCGCGTATAAAATATCCGGCGTCAGGTCAGTGGAGGTGTTGGTCGTCAGATCATGGACGCAGATGTGATACGACTCGCTGCCGTCGAGATCAAGTGCAAAGGCGAGTTTTGTCCCATCGTGGGAGAAGCGCGGAGAGAATTTTGCGCCAGGTACACTGATCTCCAATTTTCTAATCTCTAATTCTCTATACTCCCACAGTTCCCATGTGCCGCTTTTGTTCCATGAAAAGACGATACGCTTTTCATCGGGTGAGATAGCATATTTCAAACCGGAGTCAACATAAGGAATGCGGAAGAGGTCGGGGAGGGTTGGCATGTATTTTCGGTATCCAAAAATAAGAAATGAGCAACGAGGTTATTGTAACTTCTAAGTAAATTGTCGAATGTTTCTTTACAGATATTGACCGCCGACCGCAGACCATAGACCGCAGTTGGCGGTCGGCTTGTGGGTTAAATTTCTTTTGGCGTTCTACCTTAACTCGCTCCTCCTTTCTCGTCACTGGTCGCTTTCTAAGCAAATTCGAGTTCTTCCAATCTGGGCAATTCATCTATACCGGCTTGTTTGGCAAGGTTCAAGACATAAGCGTGTAACTCCGCCTCATAAACGGGATCAAGCGCAGGTCGGGAATAAGAGGCGAGCATTCCTTCACATGGACTCGTGCGCGCTTGAAGGTATCCAGCGAGCCGGTTTCTTTCTATCCGCGAATTGAGTCGCGGTCAATGATCTTTGCCGGCATGTGTTGCTCTTTTGGGAAGAGTTTCATGGTCACTTTTTGTTTGAGGAAGTCGCCACCTTTGAAGTTGACGCTTTCAAAGAATTCGGTGGTGAGCGTTTCCGATTTGCTTTAGAGAACGCAAATTACGCGGTTTCGTACTCTTCCAATTTTGGTAATTCTTCAATGCCAGCCTTTTTTGCCAGGGCGAGCATGTACGAGCGCAGACGAGTTACCTGGTCAGAATCCAATTCAGGACGGCGGTAGGAGGCGAGCAATTCTTTCACGCGCAATTTGGCTCTGCCGAAGGCATCCAGCGAGCCGGACTCTTTCCATTGGCGGGTTGAGTTGCGGTCAATCACGTCTGAAGGTAGGTACTGTTCTTCGCGGAAGAGTTGCATGGTGATTTTTTGTTTGAGGAAGTCTCCGCCTTTGAAGTTGATCTTTTCGTCGTAGAAGCCGGTGGCGAGCGTGTCGGTATGCTGCTTGACGCCGCCAATCATGCGCTTTGCCATGGCGATGCCTTCCGCGTCGATGACGAGTTTTTCGGCGCTGTGGCAGGCGAGGAAGTCCAACATGCCGGAGCCGGAGATCATGTTGATGCCGCTTAGCGCGCCGACCATGGCGGTGATGCCGCTTTCAAGCCCGGCTTGCGCGTCTACGAGTTTGGAGTCCGTTGCGCCGAGGTAGGTGTGAGTGGGCATGCCGAGCGTTTTTGCGACCTGCGCGTAGGAGCAGTCGAGCATGGCGGTTTCGATGGCGCCCATCGGCGTTGCGCCTTTTTTCATATCGAAGATCGCTGCCGCGCCGCCCCACACGATGGGTGAACCGGGCTGCGCAAGTTGGTGGATGGTGATGCCTGCGAGGACCTCTGCCGTATGCTGTGTGACCGTGCCAAGCATGGTGACGGGAGCCGCCGCGCCTGCTAATGGAACGGAGACGATCTCAGCGGGGACGCCTGCTTTTGCAAGCGCAATCAGGTTGCCCGCGCCGAAGTTCGACCAGATCAATGGCGGCGCCGGGCAGACGTCGAAGATAGCGCGCGGTTTTTCGCGTGCGGCTTCGGCGCCGCCTGCGAAGAGCGCAAGCATGTCAATCATCTCTTGTACCGTCTTGTTG
Source organism: Chloroflexota bacterium (assembly GCA_013388795.1). Classification (GTDB taxonomy): domain Bacteria; phylum Chloroflexota; class Anaerolineae; order Anaerolineales; family Villigracilaceae; genus Villigracilis. The sequence continues at coordinate 12,236 of JACAEP010000088.1, forward strand.
GTGAACGCGCCGGTGACGATGGGTTTTTTGGAATAGAGCAATGCCAAATAGAGGCGATAGGAATCTTGAATGTCTTTGGGGACGTCGTGACAGATCACTGCGGTGGATTGCGCGTCGTATTGCGGAATTTGTTCTGCGACTTTCAATAGACGGATAAGATGTTCTGTTTCTGTGGTGTCATGCTCCAGGGTTTCGGGGTTGAGCATGGTAATGCCAGAAGAACCCGGGTCGAAGTGAACCGAGTCGCCGCCGTAGTGGACGGTGGGATTGCCATGTAAGTCGTACAAATAGAATTCGCGCGGCACGCTTTCCAATGCGCGTTGGACGAGCGAGGCGGGAATGTGCGCCACGTTCGTTTCCGGGTCAATGACCACACCTTCGCGCCGAAGCATATCTCGCGCTTCTTCGTTTTGAACTTTGATTCCGGGGCGCAGCAATAGTTCATAGGCCTCTGCAAGAATGCGGGCGATGATGTAATCGCTGAGAAGGGTTAGCTTTGGTCGCATGGGACACCTCTAAAAACTGCAGGTTGAAGGGTGCGGGTTACAGGTTGAAGGTTACGTGAGTTTTGGATCATTGATGGTCTTGATTTTTTTATGAGACATGGCGCCCTCCAGCGGCTATGTCTCTCTTCTCTCTGAATTATTACTTCGTCACTGCGAGCCGCGCTCTTGGTTTTTGCGGCGAAGCAATCTAGTATTCTCAATGAAAACCGAGATTGCTTCGGGCTTCGCCGTTTGAGGCTCGCCCTCGCAATGATGGATTAAGATTTTCCAACCAACTGTTTCGCCAACTGCACCGCGCCGACTGCATCTTCCGATGTGCCATCGGCTTTGATCTTGGTTGCCCAGTCGCGGGTGATTGGCGCGCCGCCGACCATCACTTTGATGCGCGGGCGCAAATTTTCTTTATCCAATTCTTCGATTAACTCGCGCTGGCGCACCATGGTGGTGGTGAGCAATGCGCTTAGTCCGATAATCTGCGCGTCGATCTCCAGCGCCTTGCCGATGATCTTGTCGGCGGGCTGGTCCACGCCCAGGTCGGTCACTTCAAAGCCGGAGGCGCTGAGCATGGTGCCGACCAGCGTTTTGCCGATCTCGTGAATGTCGCCTTCGACGGTGGCGAGAATGACCTTGCCCATCGTTTCGCGGGCTTCGCCGAGTTTGAGCAGTTCCGGTTCGAGCGTGGCGACGGCGGCTTTCATCGCTTCGCCCGCCATGACCAGCTCCGGCAAAAAGGCTTCGCCCGCGCCGAACTGGTCGCCGATGTAGTTGACGCCGATCACAAATCCTTTTGTGATGGCGTCCAGCGGGGGGACGCCCATTTCGATGGATTTTTGGGCGAGTTCCACCGCTAGATCCGAGTCTCCATCAATGATGCTTTGCGCCATATCCTTGTACAATTTTTCGAGTTCTTCCGACATCTCGTGCCTCCTGATGATTACTTTGGTTTTTTGATCAAGTGCGAAACTTGCTTTTCTTTTTCTCTTAATAATTTGGCGGGGATGTTTCGATACGTTTCCAGCCACCTGCCCGATTCCATCACATGCTCCAACGAAAGTCTTGTCGCCAGGTCGGGGTCGTGTTTTTTAAACGCATCCAGGATGGCGGCATGTTCGTCGTGCGTTTGCGCCACGCTGCCAGCAACCAATTCCGGTTTGCGGTAGAGCGCCTCGTATAAAAGCCAGTCTGGAAAAGCGTTCGAAACAATCGCATATAACTGGATCATCAATTGATTATTGGAAGATTCGGCAATGGCGGCGTGAAACTCGCGGCTCAACTGCCGTTCCTGCGGCATTTCGCTCAACTCCACGTGGCGGTCCATCTCTGCCATAATGGCTTCGAGGCGCGCGATCTGTTCGGGGGTAATGTTAAGCGC
>JACAEP010000031.1 GCA_013388795.1 Chloroflexota bacterium
CGCTTCTTTCTACCCGCTGCTTGCTCCTGTCTATTTGACCTTTTATCTCAGCCTCGGCTTGCTCCTGCCCATCCTCGCGCAGACGACCAGCCGCCGCGCGGCCGCGCAGACCATCTCCCTGCGTGCCGACTTGCAAACCAATCTTGTAGATGGCATTCAAGGCATGGCAGACCTCATCGCCTACGGACGTGCCGAGCAACGTCTCACACAAATTGCATCCACCGCAGACAACTACGGCAATGCCCAACGCCGCATGGCGCGTGTGACGGGCATCCACTCCGCGCTGGGAACTCTGCTCACCAACCTCGGCATGTGGACGATTCTCTTCCTGACCATTCCGAAGATCATCAATGGGGAAATCGCAGGTCCCATGCTGGCTTCGCTCACCCTGCTAACATTCGCTTCGTTTGAAGCTGTTCTCCCATTACCTCTCGCCGCCCAAATGTGGAACTCCGGGCGTGAAGCGGCGAAGAGGTTGTTTGAAGTGGTGGATACAGAGCCGGAAATAAAAGACGATATTCGATATTCGAAACTCGAAAAACGAATATCGAATATCGAATTCTCGAGTCTATCTTTCACCTACCCCACCCAAAACACCCCCGCCCTGCAACATGTAACCTTCAACCTGCAACCTTCAACCTCCATCGCCATCGTCGGACCAAGCGGGGCGGGCAAGAGCGCCATTGCAAACCTTCTGCTGCGATTCTGGGATTACAAAGTCGGAGATATCGCTCTCGGCGGAGAATCGCTCAAAGCGCTGAATCAGGACGAGGTCCGCGCGAGATGCGGGTATGTCTCGCAGAACACCTACTTCTTCAACACATCCATTTATGAAAACTTGCGCTTCGCCCGCAAAAAAGTCACAAGAGCAGAAGTAGAAGCGGCATGTAAATCCGCGCAGATTCACGACTTTATCATGAGCCTGCCGAAAGGATATGACACCATGATTGGCGAGCAGGGACTGCGCCTCTCCGGCGGCGAACGCCAGCGTCTGGCAATTGCGCGCGCTCTCATCAAAGATGCCCCAATTCTTATTTTGGATGAGCCAACCGCCAACCTCGACCCGCTCACCGAACAGCAGGTGTTGGAAACATTACTTAAGGTCATGAAACAAAAGACCTCGCTGCTCATTACCCATCGCTTGATCGGCTTGGAAAATGTGGACGAAATTCTTGTGATGAATCATGGCAGTATCATCGAACACGGAACTCATGCAGAGCTGGCTGGCAGGGATTCATTTTATAGACATCTGCTGGATTTACAAAATCGTATACTGCTAGACGAAAATTATCTGTGAAGCCTGCTTGCATGGCCTGCCTAGAAGCGCTATAATTTATCAAATTCCCCTAATGTTTTAGAACTGATGGATACCCTGACAGGCTGCACACAGCGGCCTGCCCATTAAAGTAGCAACCTTGATCTTCATCCCAAAAACAAAAACCATTTTTTAGGAATTTCACCAGCCCAAAGCGGGGACTGGTCTTTTCATATTTCCATTTCAAGAACTGAAAAAAACATGCCAACAAAGCCTACAAACCATAGAAATACCAGCACGCCAAGAAGACCCTATAATCGCAAACCAAACACATTTTCAACTTCGCCAGAGAATCATTCCAATCTGACCAATGGATTCTCCAGCGCTTCTTTTGAAACTTCCCCCCCTCCCCTCCTGTCCAACAATTCACTCAGCGCATCAGGCAGCCAGCAGCCTGATACTTCCTTCATGTCAAAAGAGAAAAAAATGAAAATACTAGAATTGGAAAACGAACCTCTTTCGAAACTGCGAGCCATGGCAAAGGCGCTTAATATTCAGAACGCCAACCGCCTGAAAAAAGAGACCCTCGCCATGATGATTCGCGAAGCAGAGGCGCAGAAAGAGGGCATTGAACTGCGCGGCGGTATTTTGGAGATCATGAGCGAAGGAATCGGCTTCTTACGAGCCACGAATTATCGAATCAGCGACCAGGATGTATATGTGTCGCAGGCACAGTTGAGGCGTTATGATCTTCGCGCAGGCGACCTGATTATCGGGCAGGTACGCCCGCCGCGTGAAAGCGAACGACATTTTGGTTTGCTCAAAGTGGAATCGATCAATGGCTTGGACCCTGAAGAAGCCATCCGCAGACCTGTTTTTGAAAATCTCACGCCAATATTCCCAGATAAACGTTTTGATCTTGAGACCGACCCAAAGACGTTAGCCCCTCGTTTGATCAACCTGATCGCTCCCATTGGCAGGGGGCAGCGCGGATTGATCGTTTCGCCGCCCAAAACGGGGAAAACCACAATTCTGAAGCAGATCGCAAATTCAATTTCAACCAAATATCCTGATGTCCACTTGATCATTGCCCTGATCGGCGAACGCCCCGAAGAAGTGACCGACATGGATCGCTCGGTGGACGCTGAAGTGGTCGCCTCCACCTTCGACGAGCCGGTCACATCACACGTCCGCACGGCGGAACTCGCCTTAGACCGCGCTAAGAGGTTGGTGGAGATCGGACGCCACGTGGTAATCTTAATGGACTCGATCACCCGCCTCGCGCGCGCCTACAACCTCGTTGTGAATCCTTCCGGGCGCACACTGTCGGGTGGCATGGATCCTTCCGCGCTGTACCCGCCCAAACGTTTCTTTGGCGCGGCTCGTAACGTGGAAGAAGGCGGCTCACTAACCATCATTGCCACCTGCCTCGTGGATACCGGCTCCCGCCTCGATGACGTAGTCTACGAAGAGTTTAAAGGCACCGGCAACATGGAATTGCACCTTTCGCGCAAATTGCAGGAACGCCGCACCTTCCCCGCGGTGGACATCGAACGCTCGTCCACCCGCCGCGAAGACTTGTTGCTGGGACCCGATCTACTCCAGCGTGTTTGGCTGTTGCGCCGTATGTTCGTGCAAATGACCTCTCCGCAGCCAAGCGGCGCGGGGATGGATCCCTCCGTTGCCACTGAAGCTATTTTGACGCGACTGGAAAAATCGAAGAATAATATCGAATTTTTGGAAAACCTTACAAAAGAAGCTTAATGAAAATCTTAGAACGTATTAAATCTCTCTTAACTGCGAAAAAGAAAATTGCTGAACCTACGCATGCATCACAACCTGTTTCGGCAGTGAATGAACCTGCCACCACACCGCGTAAAGAAAAAAAAGCAGATCGTTTTACGATTATCAGTTGGGCGCTGACGCTGGTCCTGGTGGCCAGTCTCCTGGGTGGCGCGGTATATTACAAGAGCACGCTTCCACCGATGGTGGTCACCGTCCCGGCGGCGACAGAAGAAACGTCGGCAGGGAATGAGCCTGTAGTGATAAACCCAGACACGGGCGGGGAAGGAAGCGATGGTTTCTTCCCAACCATTTTCCGCAAATTGCAGGTTAAGACCAATATTCCTGAACGCACAAAGTATGAGCCTTCCATTTACCGTGTGGTGCGCGGCGATTCGATGTATCGCATTGCTGAGACATTCAAAGTGAAGTCTGAAACCATTCTCTACGTCAATGACCAGCTTGAGGATAACCCGCACAGCCTACGCCCAGGCATGGAGTTGATCATTCCCCCGATGGATGGTTTGTATTACGAATGGAAGGATGGCGATACCTTTGAAGCAGTGGCGAAAAAATTTTTTGCCGAGCCTGAAGATATCATCAACTTTGCCGGGAATCAGGTGGACCTGACCAACCCCACCATCGAACCGGGCGCTGTGGTGTTCATTCCCAATGGTTCGCGCGAATTGCGCAACTGGGCGGCAGATTTGCAAACAGCGGCGCGCGGCGCAAACACAGGTACAGGCGGCGGAAATGCGGCAAACACCTGCGGCGGCGGGCCGGTGGCAAGCGGCTTTGGCTGGCCCGCCGATGACCACACCCTCTCTGGCAATGCCTATGGTCCCGGACATTTGGGAATCGATATCAGTGCGCCGGAAGGCGCGAATGTCTATGCGGCTGGCACAGGTGTTGTTACCATGGCGGCTGGCGGCTGGAATTACGGCTATGGTAATGTGGTGCAAATTGATCATGGCAATGGCTATGTAACAGTTTATGCCCACTTAAGCTCCATCCTCGTTAGTCAATGCCAAACCGTGGGTCAGGGGGCTGTGATTGGACTGGCGGGGAATACGGGCAACTCATTTGGCGCGCACTTGCATTTTGAAATCCGCGTTGGCGGCTCGAACATCAACCCGTATGATATTGTTCAATAGAAACTAAAACCTGACAGGTCTTTCGAGACCTGTCAGGTTTTTTAATCCCATGAACGAATCTTCCCTCAAAAAATCGCTTTCCAAATTAAAACTCGGCGGCATGCGCTATTTTGATTCCATTGGCTCGACGAACGATGAAGCCCTGGCATGGGCGGCCAGCGGCGCAAAAGATTTTTCTCTTGTTGTTGCCGATGAACAAACCCAAGGACGCGGGCGGCTCGACCGCAAATGGTTCACCCCCAAAGGAAGCGCCATTGCAATGAGCCTCATCCTGCGCCCCAGCGCGCCCATGCGCCCGCATCTCTCACGGACGGTGGGGCTGGCAGCCCTCTCCTTGGCGGATGCCTGTCAGACACTGGGTCTATCTCCCAAAATCAAGTGGCCCAACGACATTCTATTGAACGGCAGAAAGGCGGCTGGAATTTTAGTGGAGACCGTCTGGTCTGGCGTGGAAGCGGACTCGCTGGTCATCGGGATGGGCATCAATGTGAGTGCATCATCTGTGCCGCCGGCAGAGTCGCTTAAATTCCCTGCCACAAGTATTGAAGAAATGCTTGGCTATGCGCCAAAACGCGAAGAAGTCATCCAACTTGTATTGAACGCCTGCCTGCATTGGCGCGAACAGATGGGAACGGATTTGTTCATTCAAGCCTGGGAGGAGAAACTGGCTTTTCGCGGTGAGGCGGTTCAAATTCAGGCGGGCGATGAAGAAACTACGCATGGGCGGCTAGACGGGTTGGAAGCGGATGGCAGTTTGCGCCTGCGAGACCTGCAAGATCATTCTGTCACAGTACGCTTTGGAGATGTCAGCCTGCGCCCGGCTGCATGATATACTTTTCAAAAAAATCAACAGAGGTTCCCATGTTCGATGATCTACGAAATGATGCCGTAAAACAATACGAAGAGCAGGCTCAGGCAGAGTATTACCCCGCTGCCGGAACACCCGCCGCACAAGGACGCCCAAGACGGATCTTCGGTATGACCTCCATTCAACGCTTTGTGATCGTCTTCTTACTGATGATCGCCACTTGTGTGATTGGTTTTTTGTGTCTGTTTGTATTTGGAAAGATCGCCCTTTAGCCATAACAAAACGGGCGGAGGCGTACGCCTTCGCCCGTTTTTGATTCCTGCGCTATACCAGTTTTGGCTGCGGCTCGGCTTCTTTTTCTTCTATTTGCGCGCCCGCCTTTTTCAAGTCTTCAGCAGAGATGCGCGCCACCGAGGCAACACTGTCACCTTCCTGCGGCTTGATGAGGTGGACACCGCGCGTTGCCCGTCCGGATTGCTTCACATCTTTCACTTTTAGACGAATTGCCACGCCATTGGCGGTCATGATGGTCAGGTCATCATCCATTTACACAACACGCGCCGCCGCGATCTTGCCGATCTCTTTGAGCGCTTTCTGATCGATGGTTGCGATCCCACCGGTGGCGCGGCCTTTCGGCGTATATTCCTTAAGGGGGGTTTGTTTCCCAAAACCGTTTGTGGTAACAACCAGCAAAGCGCCGTCTTTATCAACCACATCCATGCTGGTAACAACATCATCTTTTTTTAGTTTAATTCCCTGTACACCAGCCGCCTGCCGACCCATTGCGCGGACTTTGTCCTCACCGAAACGCAGAGCCTGCCCATTCTCCGTGACAATGATGATCTCATCCTTGCCGGAAGTCAGGCGCACCCAGCCGAGGGTGTCGCCGTCGTCCAGGTTCATGGCGATCAAGCCTGAGGGGCGCACAGAGGCGAATTCCTCCATCGTCACGCGTTTGATACGTCCGCGCCCGGTCATCATCACACAGAACTGCGCCGGCGAAAAATCACGGACAGACATGGCCGCTGTGACCTTTTCGTTCGGACCCAATGCAAGAATATTGACCAGCGGAATGCCTTTTTGCGCGCGGTCGAGATCGGGGATCTGGTACACTTTTTCAGAATAGACCTTGCCCTTATCTGTAAAGAACAGCATGGTGTCAAGGCTGCGAGCCGGAATGAGCATCACGACTTCATCTTCTTCTTTGGTGGTGTGCCCCTTCACACCGCGTCCGCCGCGGCTTTGCTGGCGGAAGGCGGTTGCAGCCACACGCTTGATGTAGCCGCGCTCGGTGAGACTGATCAGCACAGACTCGTCTGGCACGAGGTCTTCTTCGTGGATGTCTTCGCGGGCTTCGGCAGAGATCTTGGTGCGGCGGTCATCGCCATATTTCTCCACGACATCGTTCATATCATCTTTGATGAGCGCCAAAATTTTCTTCGGGTTGGCAAGCAGGTCTTCGAGATATTCAATCGTGGAGCGAACTTGTTTGTGTTCCTCTTCGATCTTCCAGCGTTCGAGTGCGGCAAGGCGGCGCAATTGCATGTCCAAAATCGCCTGCGCCTGCAAGTCGCTCAACGTGAAACGCGTCATCAATGCAGACTTGGCCTTGTCGGCATCCTCCGCCTCGCGGATGACCTTGATGATGGCGTCGATGTTGTTGAGCGCGATCAGGTAGCCATCCAAAATGTGCAGACGGGCTTTGGCTTTATCGAGATCGAATTGTGAGCGGCGGGTGATGACTGTGTGGCGGTGGTCAATGAAAATTTGCAACAGGCGCTTAAGTGGCAAGGTGCGCGGCTCGCCATCCACCAACGCCAGCATCTGGACGCCAAACGTAGACTGTAAGGCCGTGTACTTGTAAAGTTGATTCAGGACTTTCTTGGGCTGTGCGCCGCGCTTGAGTTCAATGACGATGCTCATGCCGCGCTTGTCCGATTCATCGCGCAGATCGGAGATCTGGTCGATTTTATCTTCACGCACCAGCTCGGCAATACGTTCGATTAACGTGGATTTGTTGACCTGATACGGAATTTCCGTGATGTTGATCTGATACCGCCCAGACTTGGTCTCTTCGATGTGGGCAATGCCGCGCATCACAATACGCCCGCGCCCGGTTCCATAGGCAGAGACGATGCCTTCCGTACCCACGATCATGCCGCCAGTCGGGAAATCCGGTCCGTGCACGAATTTCATCAAGTCGTCAACACTGATATCTTCAATCGTGTCGTAGTGATCAATCAAATAATTAATCGCGCCCGCCAACTCGCGCAGGTTTTGCGGGGGGATATTTGTCGCCATACCCACAGCAATGCCCGAGGCGCCATTGAGTAAAAGGTTCGGGAGGCGGGCAGGCAACACCAGCGGCTCTTGCAGCGAATCATCGAAGTTGGGTCCGTAATCCACGGTATTCTTTTCGAGGTCGGCAAGCATCTCCTCCGCCATTTTTTGCAGGCGGGCCTCGGTGTAACGCATTGCAGCGGGCGCATCGCCATCCACCGAGCCGAAGTTTCCCTGACCATCCACCAACAAATAGCGCAGCGAAAAATCCTGCGCCATGCGCGCCATCGACTCGTACACTGCCGAGTCGCCGTGTGGGTGATATTTACCCAACACTTCACCCACAATACGCGCCGATTTTTTATAAGGCGAGTTCGAGCGCAATCCCAATTCATGCATCGCATACAAAATGCGGCGATGCACCGGCTTCATGCCGTCGCGCGCATCAGGCAGGGCGCGCGCCACGATCACGCTCATGGCGTAATCCAGGTATGCCGAGCGCATTTGGGCATCAATATCCACCAACTCGACATTTCCAGCGATCATATTCTCTTCAGCCATACATTAATCCTCATGGAGGGGGGTAAAAATCAAGCGAATATCCGCCTTTTTCACAAAAAAACTAACATAAAAAGGACACGAAGGTGGGAAAAACTTCGTGTCACATTAGATGAAGAAAGCGTAATTTTATAGTGCAATTATACCACCCCAGTCCGTTTTTTGCTGGGCCGATTAAGCCCCCAGTGTGGCGCCGGACCCAATGAACAGAACCCCGCCCGAGCCGGGTTCCATCCATCAAAAAAGACCCGCGTCTGCGAGTCTTTGTGTGCCGAAGGAGGGACTTGAACCCTCATGAGCGTAAGCTCACTACGCCCTGAACGTAGCGCGTCTGCCAATTCCGCCACTTCGGCATTTCCATTTGATTGGCGGGGTGTATTTTATCCCAAACGGGTGGAATGTCAATGTGACGCGCCGCAAAAATTGAAGTTCGATGAACTGACACGCTCTTTAATTTTTTGCAAAACCATGCGGTGGTATTGGAACATTTTTGCTGGAATGACGTTAATTAAACAACCCTTTCAAAATTGTATTGTGATTCGATTACAGTACTGTTAGGGGAGTATCTTTTCAAAAGAAGAGTCGTTATAGTGTACACAACACAAAGAAAGGAGTTGCACAATGTTCGTTCTTGCCGCAGTGGTCGCCGTGCTCCTGCTCACCCTGGCAAGCTCCGAGTTATTCGTGGCGCAATACAGCCAGGATGAACTCAGCAACATGGGAGTTCAAGAGCAATGATGGAAGACCACCCTACCCCCTAGGCCCGACGCAATCTTCAGACGCGTCGGGCCTTTTTATGTTCGAGTTGAAATTACCCCAAACGGGCAAGTACATCATTTGATTCGAGCAGGAGGTAATCTACGCCTTCATACTTAAATTCTGTGCCGCTGTACTTGGCGAACAAAACTTTGTCTTTGGGCTTGAGCGTAATGCTCTCATCCTCCCCAACAGCCACCACCTCGCCCGTCTGCGGTTTCTCCTTGGCGGTTTCAGGCAGGTACAAACCAGCGGCGGTTTTGCTCTCCTGCGCCAGCGGCTTGATCAGGACGCGCGTCCCAAGCGGTTGAATATTGATTTTTGCCATGATTTTCTCCTCGTTTACTTAATACCCAAGAGGGCGTTAATCTTCGGTCGGTCGAAACCAACAATGATTTTGCCGCCAATATCAATGACGGGTACGCCCATTTGCCCAGAGCGGCGCACCATGTCGCGCGCGGCAGCCTGATCCCGGCTCACATCAATATCGGTGAACTTGACACCCTTCTCGCGGAAATACTTCTTTGCCATGTTGCAAAAAGAGCAGGTTGGGGTGCTGAAAACCAGCACTTTGGGTTGATTTTTGATTTCGTTCATTGAAATACCTCCAAGGTTTGTATATTGGGTTTGATGCCGGGATTTAGAATAAGTTACATTTCATATTATTAATGTTATATATGAATCTGGCAGGGAAGACTGCACCCCTCCCTACCGAGCGGTAGGTTTTAGAAGTTTGGGATATAATACAAAAATTCAGAGCGACGCGCCCGGCTGCATTAAGAAGACCCTCGATATTCCACACGCAAGGATACATGCATGTTGATCACTCCCTTATATACAAAGATCGAAAAATTAATTGAGCTCAAGAAAGGAATCGTCGTCATGGAAAGCCCCGACGGCTTCCCAATGCAGGAGACGAATCTTTACATGCTCGCCTCGAACGGAAGCATCCTTTGGAAGGCCGAAAAACCCGCTCCGAACATCCTTTTCACCAAAGTCAAACTCAACGACGACGCAACCATCTCCACCTTTACCAATAGCGGGCAATTCGCCGATCTCGACATGGAAACCGGCAAGATCATTAGCAGTTCCAGTTTTCGATAAATTAAATATGGAACAGCCTCCCCTTGGGTTCGTGATTGCATTTCTTTTATTCAGCCTGCTGTTCCTCTCGAACAGCTACAAACTCTGGTTTAAAACAGAGGAATATTACCAAGACCTCCACGCCAGCCTGACGAATGAAAAAATCCCCCTGCCCTTCAAGGGATTTTTCTTGAAGCGGCTGGAAAATAAGCAAAGCTGGTTGTTCTGGCAAAAGGCATTTAGTTTATTGGGTATTGTGGCAGTTATCGGTATGGATGTTTTGGTTGTGATGGCGTATTTAGGATAGTGCCATCCGTCATTGCGAGGGCGACGCTCTTTCGCCCGAAGCAATCTTATGAGCTAATCATGGGATTGCTTCGCGGCAAAGAACAATTGCGCCGCTCGCAATGACGGGAATAAGAGGATAAATGACACGGGAACTTCAACCTTGTATTTACATCATGACCAACAAATACAACCGGGTTCTCTACACAGGAGTGACCAGTAACCTGCTTCGGCAAGTGGCTGAGCATAAAGAAAAAACAATTGAAGGATTCACCAGCCGGTACAACGTTGCAAAGCTGGTTTATTATGAAGAATACAGCACCATGGAGGAAGCCATCGCCCGCGAAAAACAACTCAAAGGCGGTTCAAGAAAGAAGAAACTGGACTTGATCAAAAGCAAGAACCCAATCTGGAAAGATCTGTACGACGAGTTTTTTGTTTAATTAATTTTCTCCGTCATTGCGAGCCGTTCTTTGACGAAGCAATCCCCAACACGGCTCATGAGATTGCTTCGTCGGGGAGAGCGCCCTCCTCGCAATGACGGAAACTAACACGGAGGAACATCTTGAAAATCATCGCATGTATCAAGCAAGTCCCCGACTCGGAGGCGAAAGTCAAAGCCGAGGGCGGGCAGGTCTCATGGGGCGACGCGCCGTTGGTCATCAACCCGTTCGATGAATATGCGGTTGAAGGCGCGTTACAGCAGAAGGAAGCCGCGGGTGGCACGGTCACCGCCTTGTGCATCGGACCCGAATCCGCGAAAGAGGCGCTCAAGCACGCCCTCGCCATGGGCGCGGATGAAGCCATCCTCGTCTCTGACCCGGCGTTGAACGACCTCGACACCGTCGGCGCGGCAAAAGTGCTGGCGGCTGCCATTCAAAAGCTCGGCGGCGCAGACATGGTCATCTTCGGTCGGCAGACTCTCGATAATGGCGCGGGGCTCACTCCCCCACAGACCGCAAGGCTTCTGGGTTATCCAATGCTTGGGTTGGCTGGCAGCATCAAGGTCGAAGGAAGCGCAGTTACAGTCGAGCGCGTCCTCGAAGAAGGTCGGCAGATCATGAAAGCCAATCTGCCCGCGGTGCTGAGCGTCGTGCAAAGCATTGGCGAGCCGCGCTACCCGTCGTTCATGGGCATCCGCAAAGCGTCGAAGGCGACCATCCCCGTTTGGTCTTTGGCAGACCTCGGCATCAGCACCCCCGCCGCAGTGGTGACCCGCAGTGAGTTGATCACCCCGCCCACGAACACGCGCGAAGTGGAAATGATCACCGGTGAAAGCCCCGCCGAGATCGCCGAAAAACTCGCCGATAAAATCATCGCGGAGAAGGTGCTATGAAAACGTTTGTTTATATTGACCACTTCAAAGGCGACGTTCAGCCCGCTTCGTGGGAAGCGCTCGGTCTCGCAAAAAGTTTTGGCACAGCCGTCGCGTTGGTTTTCGGCGCAGGTGTAGATGATGTAGCCAAAGCCGCAGTGGAATTTGGCGCGGATGAAGTCCTCGTTGCGGATGATGCTTCACTGAAAGATTACCGCGCTGAGACGTATGCTTCCACCCTTTCCGCGCTCGCTTCTTCACATAGCCCGAACCTGATCCTGCTCCCAAGCACTGCGCGAACCCGTGAGCTTGCCGCCATGGCAGCCGTGGACTTGAACACCGGCGTGTTGACCGATCTCGTCGGTCTCGAAGCGAACGGCGATTCATTCGTGGCGACCCGTCCGATCTACGAAGGCAAGTTGATGGAAAAGACCGTCTGCGCTGGCAAGCCTGTCATGGCAACCATTCGCGGACGCGCCTTCCCCAAGCCTGAGCGTGCCGCTGGCAAAAGCGGAACCATCACCAAGGTCGCGGCGGCGGGTGAAGCGAAATCATCCGTTGAAGGCTACTCTGCCTCAGAGAGCGCCGTCAATTTGGGCGATGCGGGCGTCATCGTCTCTGGCGGACGCGGCGTTTCGAACAACCCATCTCTCACCCCGCCTGCGGGTCTCGATGAAAAGCAAGCCGAAATCTGGCGCGCCCAGCAGGGTTTTGCGCTCGTTACTGAGTTGGCGCAATTGCTCGGTGGCGCCGTGGGCGCCTCTCGCGCTGCAGTGGACGGTGGTTACATCCCTTATTCCCATCAAGTCGGGCAGACCGGCAAAGTGGTTGCGCCTGATCTGTACATCGCTTGCGGTATCTCTGGCGCGATTCAGCATCTGGTCGGTATGCGCAATGCCAAAGTCATTGTCGCCGTCAATAAAGATGCTGATGCCCCAATCTTCAAGCAAGCGAGATATGGCGTGGTGGGCGATCTGTTCCAGATATTGCCTGCGTTGACGGAGGCGCTAAAGAAGAAGTTGGGGAAGTAAAAAGTGATTGGTAATTGGTAATTGAGACCTCCGAAGTCGAAATGGCTTCGGAGGTCTTTTTACTCCCCAAACCCAGCGGGCGGAATTCCAAGCGCTTGAATGAGCCTAGCCCAAAAATTGACCTGAGCCGCCGTGCTGACGAGAATGACGAATTCCCGTTCGTTGAAGGCGGCTTTTACTTTCTCCACAATATCCGGATGGAATTTCAGGGGTGTGGCAGAAACCAGGCGGGTATAAGCAATTGCCAGCTTTTCACGTTCTGAAAACGAAGCCACATGCTCAATATCACCACGCAGGGATTCGGCTTCCTCGTCGGTGATTGCATATTTGCGGTATTCGTAAGAGTTCATGTCCACGCAGAAGGAGCATGCCACGGCATAAGAAGCTGTCATGCGAATGAGATTGAGCATACGTTTATCCATGCGCCCATCTTCGTGGGCGACAAGCGCCTCCATTACCCCAGAGCCGATGGCAGCTTTGGGATACCATGAAAGAATACGCGGCGGGAGCATTATCCTGCCGGTGATGCGTTCGGATGCCCAAATACCAAGTCTTAGAAGAAGGGGAAGTTTTGGGGGAGGGGGGATGAAAGACATTATTGCATTATACAACTCCAAGAACTTAAGTACTAAATTGACCTAAAAAGTACTGCCGTACTATTCAACTCAAACAACAAATCTATACAATACAGACAGTGTGTTAAATTATTCAAAAGGATAAAAAATGAAACAATCACCCACCCGTATGATCATAGCGCTATCGTTCCTGATCATTGCCGCGCTAGCGTGCGGCACCCCAGCTGCAGAGACGCCCACAGAGGCATCCCCAGATGCAGAAGCCCCCACCGAAATTGTAGAAGCCCCGCCTGCCCAGCCGGAGATTCAACATTCCACCATTCCTGTCAGCCTGCCTGCAGACCAGAACGGTGTAGCCGGTGATTTCGACTCTTCCAAGGTGCTCAACTCCGGAAGCTTGGTCGGCGGTGACCGCTTCACCTTCGGTCGCTTCGAACGCCCCTTCAACGCCAACAGTATGGACACTTACTATGCCGAGTTGGACATTGTGAACACCGAAGTCTTCCAAGATGACCTGTGGATCTACGGGCGTATTTCCATCAAGGAATTGAGCGCCACTAGTTCCACCGCCCAATATGCTGTGGAGCTCGACACCAACCTGAATGGCAAAGCCGACTGGCTGGTCGTGGCAGATAAGCCCACATCCACCGAATGGAGCGTGACGGGTGTGCGCGTTTATCAGGATGCCAACCAAGACGTGGGCGGCGAAATGCCCGCGCTGACTGACGACGTCAAACCCAATGGCGACGGTTTCGAGACCTTGTTCTTTGACCAGGGCAGCGGGGAAAACTCTGACACCGCCTGGGTGCGCATCTCCCCCACCGATGCAAACATCGTTGAATTTGCCATGAACCGCGCGGCCCTCTCCAACCCCAACCAATATCTGATCAACTTCTGGGCTGGGCGTAACATTGACCCCGCCATTTTCGACATCAACGACGCCTTCACGCATGAAGAAGCCGGCGCCGCCGATGCCGGGCTGGAATACTTCTACCCCATCAAAGCCGTCTCTGAGATCGATAACTCCTGCCGCATGGCGGTTGGCTTCCAACCCAATGGCAGTGAGCCGGGTATCTGCCCTGTTCCTGTGAAGGAAGCTCAAGGTGTCCCTCCTGTACCTCCTGGCACATCCTGCTCAGCAGGCACCATCCTTGTTTGTTTGACTAACAATTGTTTTTGCATGCCGCTTGTCTTCACCAACCCAACTGTACCTCCTCAAGTACCATAATCATGCAAAAAATCCCCGCTGATATCAGCGGGGATTTTTTTACTTTAACCTAATGTTGATATTCACTGATACCGAAGGCATGTTCATATACCAACATGGCATAGTACGCCCATGAGAAGGGCGCTTCGTACACCATCCCTGTTTCCCGGCTGGTGTGACTTTGCCTTCAAGTTCGCATCCAGAAAAACTAGCATTTCTTCCCATGCCGCGGCTTGCACAGGGTCGGTTTGAACAGATTCGGCATCCAGCATAAAGGCATGTGGCTGCCCGTCATAAATGGATATCTGATGTGGAATCCCCGCCGCTTCCAACCAGCTCTCCAATGCATCCACCTCTTCCAACGGAATGGATTGATCTGCGCCGCCAAAAATGCCCAGAACCGGACCAGAAAGATTCTTTAATACCTCTGGGTCTGTCTCCGACGAGCCGTAGAAAATGACCGTCGCTGCCATGCCGCCATTATGCAGGCTGTATAAAAGCGAAACCCGCCCGCCGTAGCAAAAACCGGCAATGCCAATGCGGCTTGCATCCACATTCGGTTGCGCTTCGAGCCAGGCAGAGACTGAATCCAGGTCGGCGTTCACCTCTGTCTGATCGGTGGCACTGACCAGATAGATCGCGCGCGGGATCAACGGTGTCGTCTACCCGCGGAAGGTATCGGG
Organism: Chloroflexota bacterium; assembly: GCA_013388795.1. Taxonomy (GTDB): domain Bacteria; phylum Chloroflexota; class Anaerolineae; order Anaerolineales; family Villigracilaceae; genus Villigracilis. The sequence goes on from JACAEP010000031.1 coordinate 14,773, forward strand.
CGCAACCACCACATACCCTTCCTGCGCCAGCAAATCCGCTTTTGAGGTGATGGCTTCGTTCAAGGCATAGAACTCATGGATCATGATCATGGTGGGGAAAGGTCCCTCGCCTTCGGGCATTGCCACATACGCACGCACATCGGGTCCACCATTCACGCCGGGCATGGTGGTATTGGTCAACTGCGCAATACGATCTCTGCCCGCCAACGAGTCCACGAAAATGCTGAGGGCAAGATCAGAATCAGAAGCGCCAGAACAGGCCCAAGTCGGAGCAGGATGCGTTTGAATGTCTTCATGAAAAACTCCTTCTTGTTGATGTTCAGATTGTATGGGGAAAGCCGTTCAAATCCTATCAAAATAACTCCCAGAGCAGACTCAGTGCCTCTTTCCCCGCCCGAACCTGCCTCTAACCATCCAAATACCATCTACACGGATGTTTTATCCTTGACAAAACCAAAAATCCGCATAAAATACGCCATATAACATCCATACAGATGGCAAGGAGATGATAATATGACTGAAACCGAAAAAATCACTATCAACGTTGGCGCCGTGGACCTCGGCAAGATTGACCTGCTGGTGGAGCAGGGGCATTACTCGAACCGTACCGATTTCATCCGCTCGGCGATCCGCTCGCAGTTGGATAAACACGTGATCGAGGTGCAGCAGGCGGTCACCCGCCACTCGTTCGGCGTGGGTGCGTTCAACCACAGCCTGGCAGCTTTTGAGCGCTACAAGGCGAAGGGCGAGAAGATCAAGATCGATGTGATCGGCGTCTACAACATTTCGTCTGATGTGCCAGCGGCGCTTGCCGTAGAAGTTGTGGAGCACATCAAGGTCTTTGGCATATTCCAAGCCAGCCCCGCTGTGAAGGATGCATTGGCGAAGGCCGGAAAGATCCGCTAAGGTATTTTTATGAACAGCATAAATAAATACAACTTCCGCTCGTTTGCAGGCAAAAGCGACTTTCCCAAAATGGCGAAACTGATCCAGGATATTTCCGTGGCGGGAGATACTCAAGTCTGGGTCACCGCTGAAGACGTTGAGCGCGATTATGAACATCTTGTCAACTCAACTCCAAAAACAGACATGCTCATGGTCGAAGATCAGCAGGGCAATCTGGTTGCCTACGTCCGCGTGGGCTGGGAGATAGACGATGAAAAGCGGCAGGTCTTCAGCTTTCCGTTCAACATCCACCCGGCGGAAAGTAATATAGAGTTGCACGGTCACCTGCTGGGCTGGGTCGAGAAGCGTTCTGTTGAAGTCGCCGCTGAAACTGGCGCATCGGATAAGCAAGTCCTGCGGGCATTTTTAGCCAACATCGAAAAAGAAGCGCTGAGAGAAGCGGCACTTCAAGCTCAAGGTTTCAAGCCTGTGCGTTACATGAACCGTATGACACGTGACCTGAATGAGCCCATCGAGATCCCACCCTTGCCAGAAGGTCTGGAGGTCCGCCCGGTTCCTGAAACGCATTATCGCACCGTCATGAACGGGCTTGATGAAGCCTTCCAGGATCACTGGGGTCACAGTCCATTTCGAGAAGAAAATTACCAAAGTTTTATCTCCAGCCCCATGTTCAAACCATCGCTCTGGCAAGTCGCCTGGGATGGCGACAAGGTTGCAGCAGGCATTCTGAACATGGTGGATGAAGAAGCGAATAAGCAATTCAACATCAAACGCGGCATGACCGACCCCATCTTCACACGCCGTCCCTGGCGCAAGCGCGGGTTGGCACGCGCCCTGCTCATGCGCAGCCTGCAAATGTTCAAAGATATGGGCATGACCGAAGCCATGCTGGGCGTGGATACGCAAAATCCGAGTGGTGCTTTTGTCTTATATGAAAGTTGCGGCTTCAGACCCGTCCAACGTAGTGTCATCTTCGAGAAAGACATCACGCCAAGTTCAAAATAACCCCGCTGAATACAACTGAAAATTAAGAATATCAATAATGGGTTGAGAAAATCAACTTTTTCAACCCATTATTATTAGAATTTGCCATTTTCTATTGACAAAAATAAAGTAATAAGTAAAATATTCTTAGTTTCATATTGAATATTTTCAATATTTTTGAGGAGCACATGAATAATCCTGAAACCTCCCTTCCCAAAAATTGGGCTGTCCGTTTCTTTTCGATTTTCACTGGTCAGGCGTTTTCGCTGTTCGGGTCATCGCTCGTTCAATTCGCCCTGATCTGGTATCTCACACAAGAAACCGGTTCCGCCACCATTCTGGCAACTGCCTCCCTATTTGGCATGCTGCCGCAGGTACTCCTCGGTCCCATCGCGGGCACGGTTGTAGATCGCGGCAACCGCCGACTGATCATGATCGTTGCAGATGCAGTGATCGCGGTCGCGACGCTTCTTCTCGCTTACTTGTTCTGGTCCAACACCGTTGAGATCTGGCACGTGTATGTCGCTCTTGCCATTCGTTCGACGGGCGGCGCATTCCATCACCCCGCCATATCGTCATCTACAAGCTTGATGGTGCCAAAAGAACAGCTTGCGCGCGTGGCGGGCGCAAACCAGACCCTGCAAGGGTTGGTGAGCATTGTCGCACCGCCCGTGGGCGCTTTGCTGGTGGCAGTGATGCCCACCCAGAATGTCTTAATGATCGATGTGCTCACCGCTTTGATGGGCATCACTCCCCTTTTGTTCTTCTCCATTCCCCAGCCGCCGAAGATTGCCGCGCAAGAATCCGCGCCGAAGAAAAGTTTTTTACAAGACCTCGGCGGCGGTTTCAAGTATATGGCATCCTGGCCCGGTCTTTTGATGCTGGGGTTGATGGCAACCCTGCTAAACTTTTTGATCGCACCCACCAGTGCGCTCACCCCCCTGCTGGTGACCAAATACTTTGGTAAAGGCGCACTTGAATTAGGCAGTGTCGACTCGTTCTTCGGTATAGGCATGATCGCCGGCGGCATTACACTCGGCATGTGGGGCGGGTTCAAGAAGAAGATCGTCACCTCCCTAACGGGTATCGCTCTCTTCAGTTTTGCGATCATCGCCATTGCAGCCGCGCCTGCCAACAGTTTCTGGGTCATGCTTGTTTCCATGTTCGTCATCGGCTTCATGATGCCGATGGTCAATGGACCCATTCACGCACTCTTCCAGTCTATAGTGGAGCCGGGCATGCAGGGACGGGTCATGGCGCTGGTGAGCAGTGTGGCACAAGCCATGATGCCGATCGGCTTCATAATTGCAGGTCCCATCACAGATGCAACCAGTTATCAGACGTGGTTCTGGATGGCTGGTATTCTCAATTTGCTAATTGGTCTGGGCGGGTTCTTCGTCCCGGCTTTGATGCGAATCGAGGATAATCACAAGGTTCAAAACGAAAATGACCCAGCCGAAACCGCAGACCAGGCGGCGCCCACGTAAAAAACGGAACACGATCTCCTCCAAGAAGTCCCATTGTAGCAACAGGTCGCGTGAGAACGCGACCTGTTGCGTTAATATTATTCATCAGAATACCAGGAATACAGGGTGAGTTTATAATATCCCCAATGAATTTAAAAAGAACCCACCCGCTGGCATGGCAGGTCATCTGCCTTGTCATTTCCCTTGCAGTTTACATCCTTATTCTGAATAACCGCTCCCCGAATCTTCTGCGGAGCCTCAGCATGGCGTTGCGGACGGGGTTTGGGGTCATCATTCCGCTTACCGCCCTTGCCATGTATGCGGTGTTCCGCATTCCGGGCAAGGTCGGGGAACTGCTCAGGTTGACCGCCATCATGTCCATATTCGCCCTGGGTCTGGCGGGTTTGTGGGCAACGGGCAGCACCCAGTCCGTCATCCTGAACGGATTGATACCCCTCACCGACGCCGCCGGATATTACACCGACGCCACACGCCTGCTTTACGGGATGGATGTTTCCAACTTCACGGCGATGCGTCCATTTTTCGCGGGGTTGTTATCCTTCTTCCTCTGGCTTTCGGGGCGCAACCTGATGATCGCCGTCGGGATGTTTACAGCCATTGCCGGTCTCGCAGGCTACCTGTCAAGCCGCGAAATCCGGCAGACCCACGGCGCGGAAGTTGCTGTCTTCTTTCTCATGCTCATGTTCCTGTATTACCGTCATCACAGCGGCACAACCATGTCCGAATCGCTGGGCGTACCGGTCAGCCTGCTGGGAGTCGCCCTGATCTGGCGTGGGATCGCAAGGCACAGCGAATGGTCGGCTCTGTTCGGGATAACCATGATCGCGCTGGCCTTGAATATCCGCCCCGGCGCAATGTTCGTTCTCCCAGCCCTGCTCCTATGGGGTGGATGGGCGTTTCGTGGGCAGGGGAAATTTTCCCTACAATTCTTCGGGCTGGGCGCCATCGCCATTCTGTTGGTCTTTTTCGTAAACAGCCGGATGGTTGATTTTGTTTCCGGTTCAAACGGCATTCCGTTTGAAAACTTTGCCTGGGCATTCTATGGTCTGGCATCGGGCGGCAAGTCCTGGACCTATATTTTCGAAGCGCATCCCGAATTAAGTCTTCTGCCAGATTCCGAAGTTACGTCAGCCATTTACAAACTCGCGTTTGAACTGATATTGAACCAGCCTTCATTGCTTGTGAAGGGAGCCTTTTTTTATTGGAGCATGTTTTTTTCAAGCACATGGTATAACGATTATGCTTTTATCGCTGGAGAAAACTACTGGGTCAATGAGGCTGCCCGCTGGGGAATGTATACCC
>JACAEP010000046.1 GCA_013388795.1 Chloroflexota bacterium
GGCGTTGACCATGCAGGAACGCGACTCTATTTTGCAAGGTGTAGATGCCGCCATTGACACCTTGCAAATTGGTTTGCAGATCATGAAGGATTGGGCAGCGAAGAATATGGAAGACATCAACAAGTTTGCCGTCTTCCCCACTGGCTATTTTGGTCTGTCCACGCCCGAGAACGGACTGGAACTCTACGATGGCGATATCCGCCTGATCAGCCGTGAAGGGAAGCCGTTGGAAAAATTCCCATCTGCCAATTATCTGGATTACATCGCCGAACACGTCGAACCGTGGTCATATCTCAAATTCCCGTATTACAAAAAACTGGGCTATCCGGGCGGCGTGTATCGCGTCGGGCCGCTGGGACGTTTGAACCTCGCCGAGAAGATCGATACTCCGCTGGCGAATGAAGAGTTAAAAACCTTCAAGAACCTCAACAACGGCAAGATGGTCGAGAATACGCTGTACTATCACTACGCCCGCCTCATCGAAGCCCTGTTTGCGGCGGAGCGCGTGCGTGTGCTGTGCGAAGACAAAGACATCACCAGCACAGACATCCTCAACACGCGCAAGAATTACACCGGTCACGGTGTGGGCGCGCTCGAAGCCCCGCGCGGAACACTCATCCACGATTACACCGCAGATGAGAACGGCAAATTACTCAAGGTAAATCTAATCGTTTCGACGGGTCACAACAACTGGGCAATGACCACTGCCGTGGACAGCGTCGCCAAGACCTACGTCAAGGGGCCAGACATCCGCGAAGGGATGCTCAACCGCGTCGAGGCCGCCATCCGCGCCTATGACCCGTGCCTGTCCTGCTCCACCCACGCCGTCGGGCAGATGCCCATCCAGGTTGACTTTATCGCCCCAGACGGTACAATGATTAAGACACTCAAGCGCGATTAATTTTTTTAGAGTATTGTCGTCTATCGTTTAATTTGATCTACCAAAGGAGTGTAGCCATGACGACTGTACGCAAGATCATCGAAAGTAAAGCCCGCACAGAGGTCTTTACTGTGCCAATCACTGCCACCGTATTCGATGCCCTAAAAGTGATGGATGAGGGAAATGTAGGCGCGGTGCTGGTGACAGAAAACGATAAGATCGTCGGCATCTTCACTGAACGCGATTATGCCCGGCAGGGCGAGCTCAAAGGCAGGCGCGCCAGCGAGACGCCAATTCAAGAACTCATGAGTAAAGATCTTGTCATGGTCAAGCCGGAAACGCTGCTCGCCGAATGCGCAGACCTGATGTACCAACACCATGTAAGGCACCTGCCAATTTTGGAAAAAGAAAAAATCATCGGCATCGTTTCCATTCGCAGGCTGGCAGAAGCGCTGCTGGCTGAAGATAAAGGGACGATCAATAAGCTTGAGCATTATATTCTTGGAACGGGATACGGCGAGTAAACTCAAGCCTCTGAGGTCTTAAGCGCTTTAGAGGCTTTGGATAACCATAGAGGCTGCATGAAAAAAATTTTATTACTAGGCTACGGAAACCCAGACCGTGAAGATGACGGCGTCGCTTGGCACATTCTGCGAGAGTTGACAGCGCGCATGGGGCTGTCTGCGCCCGATTCATATGAAGATGATTTCCCCGAAGACCCGCAAGTGGACTTTGCCTTTCATCTGCAACTGACGCCTGAAATGGCGGAGGAGATTGCCCAGTATGAATACGTCTGCTTTGTGGATGCGCATACGGGGGACATTCCCGAAGAAGTCAGGCTGATTGAAGTGGAAAGCGATTTTCAAAGGTCGCCGCTTACGCATCATCTCACGCCCCAATCTTTGATGTCCATTTGCGAGGCGATTTACAAGCGCAAGCCGAAAGCCATGCTGCTTTCCACGCGCGGATATAAATTTCAATTTACACGAGCGCTCTCGGCACAAACCGCTTTACTTATCCCCCAAGCGGCAGAGATGATTCTCAACCGGTTAAACATTGAAAATATGCCAATCAACGTCATGTCTTAAGAAGAGAAGGGAAGGGAATCTCACAAACAAAAAAACAAGACAGTCACAGGTTGACTGTCTTGTTTTGCAACACTAACTGATTTTCGCAGTTGACCGCAAGGTTTGATCGTCCAGATCAAGAAACACCTTAACCACCTCGGGGTCGAAGTGTTTACCTGCATCTTCGCGAATTTTTTCTTTCACTTCAGCAGGTCGCAGCCCCTTGCGATACGGACGGTCGGAAACCAGGGCATCCCACACATCCACCACGGCAAAAATACGCGCCGCAAGAGGAATATTCTCGCCGCGCAACCCGCGCGGATAACCGGTGCCATCCCATTTTTCGTGATGACAATAGGGAATGTCCAATGCCGGTTGAAGGAACTGGATTGGGCTGAGCATCTCAAAGGCATAAACCGGATGCTTCTGAATCAGAGTTCGTTCCTCAGGAGTCAGAGCCGCAGGCTTGAGCAAAATCCCGTCCGGAATCGCCATCTTGCCAATATCATGCAGCAACGCCCCGCGCTGGATGTGGACAAGGCTGCCTTCGTTCACGCCCATTTTTCGCGCAAGCTTTTCAGTTAATAGAGTAACACGTTTGGTGTGCCCCTCGGTTTCCTTATCGCGTAAATCGAGCGCGCGCACCCAGCCTTCCAATGTAGCGCGATATGCATCCTGTAATTCACTGTTGCTGGCTTGCAAACTTTCGAAGAGCCTGGCATTATCAATCGCAACCGCAGCCTGGTTGGCAAAGGCCGTGATCAATTTCAGCTCGTCCAGATGAAAGATGCCGGTTTGAGCGCGGTTATCCACATAAAGCACGCCAATCAAATCATCCTTCACCTTGAGCGGCGCGCACAAGATCGAAAGCAACTGATACACAGCCACGCTTGCCTGTTGTTCAAAACGCGGATCTTCCTTGGCATTGGTCGTCAGAACTGCCTCGCCATTTTCCAACACCTGACGAACAATGCTTTTGCTAATGGCGAACACATCCTCAGTCAGGTCGCGATGTTTGGTATCCCGCGCAATTTGAACGCGAAAATCGCCCGCATCATCCTTCAGCATCAGAAAACCGCGTTCTGCTTTCATGAGAACGATGAGCGTATCCATGACCTCGTCCAACACGCGCTTCAGACCTAGCGAGGAGTTGATCACGCTTCCCACGCCCGCTAATGCCTCCATGCGCTCGCGTTGAACATTGAAACGCGCGCGGGTATCATCCTTTAAGTGAGCAATACTGCGCGTCAACTGGGTCAGTTCCAGATTGATCGAAGACACCTGCAGATTTTCAACGCCGGTCAAACGCACCATGACCTGCATCATCTTTTTCTGGATCGCTTCAAATTCATCGAGGATGCTGTCTTCTGTTCGGATGATTGTCATGGCTTGTCTCCTGAACCAAACGGCTCACAACTTAGGCAAAACAATGGACTGTTGCTTCTGATATTTTCCCTTCTTGTCTGCGTATGAAGTTTCACACTCCTCATCTGCCTCAAAGAACAACACTTGCGCCAGGCCTTCATTGGCATAGATCTTTGCGGGCAGCGGAGTCGTATTCGAAATTTCCAATGTCACAAAACCTTCCCATTCCGGCTCGAACGGCGTCACGTTTACAATGATGCCGCAGCGCGCATAAGTGGATTTGCCCAAGCAAACGGTCAACACCTTGCGCGGCACCCGAAAGTACTCCACCGTCCGCGCAAGCGCGAAGGAGTTTGGCGGCACAATACAAACATCCCCGACAAAATCCACCATCGAATTTGTATCAAAATGTTTCGGGTCTACCGTGGCGGAAAAAACATTTGTAAATATCTTGAACTCATTCGCAACGCGAATATCATACCCATACGACGACACGCCATACGAAATAACCCCCTCGCGCACCTGCTTATCCACGAACGGTTCGATCATACCATGCTCCAGCGCCATCTTGCGAATCCAGTGGTCGGGTTTCAATCCCATGTGGTTCTCCTAAATTGAAATAATGCCATTTTATCAAAAATGCAAGCAAGCCGGTTAAGGGAAATCCATTTGGTATAATTTCAATATGGCAGATAAAAACTATCAGCAAGCCATCCAGAACTGGCGCAAAGAACGCGACGAAAGTATCCGCAAAGAAAACAGCTGGCTGGCTCTTGCAGGCTTGTACTGGCTGAAACTTGGCAAAAACCAATTCGGCTCCGACCCCAAGAACGAGATTCAACTATCCGAACGCGCCGCTGCGTTGGTCGGCACACTCGAATACAACGGCAGGTCGGTCACCCTGTGCGCCAACGCAGGACAAAAAATAGCCGTAAACGATAAACCCACCGACTTCGCCGTTCTTCAACCGGATATTTCTGGAAACCCCAGCTATATCAAAATCGAAGGCATCCAAATGATCGTCATCCAGCGCGGAAACCGAATGGGCGTCCGCATTTGGGATAACCTGAGCGAAAAACGCGCCTCCTTCCCCGCCCGAACCTGGTACGACATCAACGAAGCCTTTCGCTTCCCCGCCACCTTTACCACCTATGACCGCCCCAAAATGGCATACTTTCCAGATTTGACCGGCGAAAAAGCCGAATTCCCAGTCGAAGGATATGTCACATTCGAAGCAAACGGCAGCGCCCATCAACTGGATATCAACAGAGAAGACGATGGGACTCTCTTCCTGCGCTTTTGGGACCCGACCTCCAAGGATGATACCTACCCTACCGGTCGTTACCTCGTAGCCGATGTTGAATCTGACGGAAAAATATTCCTCGACTTCAACAAAGCCTACAACCCACCCTGTGCCTTCACCGATTTTGCCACCTGTGTCTTTGCCCCTGAACAAAATCATCTCCACTTCCCCGTCACCGCCGGGGAAACCTACCTCCACAAGAAACACTAAAACAACAACCGCCGCTTTCAACGCGGCGGTTGTTGTTTTTCAAGTTATGAGAACAAATTCAAAAAGAACTCTGGCACGAAATACTCGCCAATCCCAAAGCCCCATTTCAACACACAACAGCCAATGAAGATCGTTGCAGCAAGACCAAGCATAAAGTAATCGCGCGGACCATATCTTAAGTCAGCCTTTACCCAGGTGCGTTGGGTAGCGCCAAATGCGCGCAGATCCATAGCATCGACCACTTCTTCACCAGTCACCGTAGACTGCATCACAACCGGGATGATCAATGGAGCAAGGCGGCGAAGGCGCGAAGTGATTCCCCCTTTCAACTTTTCCATCTCATAACCACGGGCGCGCTGCGCATCCATTGTGATCGAAAAATCGCGCGCAAATGTGGGCAAAAAACGGAACGCCAAATCCATTGTAAACGAAAACTTATCCGATGCGCCCAATTGACGGAACGCTGTTCCGTAAATATTTGGATCCATGGTGTACGGAATCGGAATGGCAAGAATCGCCATGGTCAACATCCGCAACATTTGAGTGATTGCAAACCACATCTTTGAAATAGTTATTGGAACATCCCATCCAATGTCGGTAAATGGAATCTTGAAAGGGACTGTAAAAACAACAGGAGAAGGCAGATTAGTCACCGAGGAAGGACCGCCGCGCCCCGAAAGCAGACCGTTCAGACCTACAATAAAGAACAACAGAACAAAAATGTAAGGCCAAACGCGCTTTACATCCTTCCACTCAATCCGGGCAAGAAAATACAGGGTCAGCGATAAAGCAAAGAGTGGAAAAATGATGCGGTAATCCCAGATTTCCGGAATGGTCAAACCTAGAATCACAGCAAAGAAGAAAATCAATCGTGTGCGAGGATCCAGGCTCTGGATAAAGGTTTTTCGCGGACGGTACTTCCAGGTGACCAACATGGGTGTTAGCGACCCCGTCTCGAAGCGACTGCAGCGAATGCAATCATCAAGATCGGCAAAAGGACAACTGTTACGATGGCATTGCCGATGAAAGCAGGCACAAAATACCCCACCAGCGCTGTATTAATGTCAATGCCGCCCACAAACATTTCCGTCAATGACGCAAACAACATGCCGACCGCAATACCGACCAACCCGTAGATGACCGCCTTGATGATATCGCCCTGCGCGCGGAAGTCTTTGATCTGAGACATAACCAGACCGGCAACCAAGCCCATCAAACCATTCCCGAGGCTCCAGTTCCAGTAGAAACCCCAGCCGCTGAGGGCATCGCCGAGCGTGTTGCCAATGAAGCCAGCCAGCAGACCGACCCAGGGACCGTACGCCACGCCGAAGAAGATCAACACAGCCACTGCCGGGCGGAAGGTAACGTTACCAGCCGCAGGGAGGGGAAAGATATTGGTGACCCATGAAAGCACACCATACAGCGCGGCGCCGATCGCGCCGTACACAACTTGACGGGTTCCAAATTCCCAAGCGCTACTATTGTTCATGACTTCTCTCCTTTTTTGTTTTAATAGATCAAATTTGAACGAACGCTGACCCTATCTTATAAACCCTGTATACGCCTTCACGTTACAGGGAAACTCACGAAACATAGGCCGCCAATGACTCGGCGGGTAAAAACCTGCCGGTTTTGGCTGTCAGGCTCAGGTTTAGGTGAAGAAGCGAAGTGGGACGCACTCGATAGTTGAGAAGCAGTTCTTCGTCTTTCAAGACATCTTCCGGTGTACCGTCTGCCACAATGTGCTTATCGCCAAATAAGAGCACGCTGTTGGCATAGGTCACAGCAAGGTCAAGGTCATGAGTGATAAACAAGGTTGCCGAAAAGTTCGCGGATAGGATCGATTGCGCATCTTCAGATACATCGCATAACGTATTCATGAAATGAGTGTAGTTCGCAAAATCTTGCCCGGCGGTCGGTTCATCCATGATCAGGATCTTGGAACGCATTGCCAGCACCGCCGCGATGGTCGTTCGTTTTTGTTGACCAAAAGACAATCCCAGCGGGGGGTATTCAGCGAAACCATTCAAGTTAACTGTGGAAAGACTCTCATCAACGAACTTTGGAATGAGCAAAGGGTCGTATTCCAGGTTCTTCGGACCAAATTCCAATTCCTCTTGAACGGTTGGCGCATACAACATGTGAGTGGGGCTCTGGAACACATACCCAAGCACGTGTGCGATTTGAGCCACACTCATTTTGCGGGTGTCCTGCCCTTCGATCAGGATGCGTCCTCGTGTTGGTTTGAGCAACCCAATGGCGTGTTTCACCAGTGTAGATTTGCCCGCGCCATTTGGTCCCAATACTGCAATCAAATCGCCGGGATAAATCTTGAGATTGACATCCTTTAGGATGAATGGCAAGTCCGTGTCATATTGAAAACTGACATCTTCAAATATAACCAAAGGCTCACCTTGCTCTTTCGTGCGAGGCCGAGGTGGTTCTTCCGTAATGACGTCCAGCGCTTTGACCCTCTGGACCACCCACGGCGCCGGGAGTTTGACCTTTGTGTGGTCAATTTCTTTCGGCAGGCTTTGGATCCCGCCCAGATACTTGACCTTGCCTTCCTCCATATACAACATACGGTCGGGCTTGGCAGAGATGGCATCCTCCACGCGATGCTCCACCAAGATGACGGTCTTGCCTTCATCTGCCAAACTTCGAAAAACTTCCAGGGCTTCATGAGCAGAGGCAGGGTCAAGAGAAGCGAGGGGTTCATCCAAAAGTAAAATGGATGGGTTCATCGCCAGCACACCAGCCAGAGCCACTTTCTGTTTTTCGCCGCCAGAAAGATTGAATGTTTCACGCTCGCGCAGATATTCGAGGTTAAGGCGTTTTAGCGCCTGATTGACACGGGATACGATCTCTTGGCGCGGCAATCCCAAATTCTCAGGACCGAACGCGATCTCATTGAAAACATTGCTGGCAACAATCTGACGTTCAGGATCCTGTAAAAGCGTACCCACGACCTGCGCCATTTCTGGAATTTGCAAGTCGGCAACTTCGCGCCCATGAAGCAAAACCTTGCCGCTGCGTTCACCGCGATAGCTGCGGGGAATCAAGCCGTTGATACAGCGCGCAAGGGTGGTCTTGCCGCATCCGCTCGAACCGGCAATTAATAACAACTCGCCCTGTTTCAACTCCAGGGAAACGTTATCCAGAGCCAGTTCAGGGCGGGTTTTATACTTAAATGTCAGGCCATCAATGACGAGAGGTTTGTCAGGCATCGCGCCTATTTTACCCGGAAAGAAGCACTTCTACCATATCGCCAACGGCGGCGTTTAATTTTTCCTTCGCGCTTCCGTTGACC
>JACAEP010000138.1 GCA_013388795.1 Chloroflexota bacterium
ATTGCAAACACAGGACCTGCCGCCAGTGTACGAGGAAAACTCCTGCCTCTACATCTTTACGCGCGAAAATTTGCAACGCAAGAAACACCGCATCGGTGACAAGCCGTTGATGTTCGAAATTGACGCGGATGAAGCCTGGGATATTGACGAAGAATTGGATTTCGAGATCGCAGATTTTTTGATGAGGAAACGAGCCTAATCCGTCATTGCCTGTACCGTGCGCAGGCACGCGTGCGAGGGCGGCGCTCTTCTGCCCAAGGCAATCCCATGAAACAGATTGGGAGATTGCTTCGCCGCGAAGAACAAGAGCGCGGCTCGCAATGACGAAATGCCATTATGCAAACCCCAAAACACAAACCCGGTTCGTTCTGGTTCGGCGCCCTGTTCCTGACCCTGCTCGGCGCGTTGACCTACCTGCCCCTCGCGGCGCGGATGGGCTACATCAACGACGATTGGTATTTGATGTTCGACGGCTACGTCGGCGGCGCATCCTTCTTCCATGATGTCTTCATCGTGGACCGTCCCCTGCGCGGATACGTGATGCAGGCGGCATTCGCGCTGTTTGGAATGAATCCGCTTTACTATCATCTGAGCGCCTTCTTCTTCCGTGTCGTCAGCGCGATTGCCTTGTATTGGATCGGGAATCAACTCTGGCCGCGCCGCGCGGTCTATAACTGGGTCGCGGCATTGCTCTTTCTCGTGTACCCCGGCTTTCTTTCACAGGTCAACCCGATTGACTATCAATCGCAGATTTTCAGCCTCGCCTGCGGCATGGTCTCCGTGGTGTTGACGTTGAAAGCCCTGCAAACCAATTCTGTGGCGGCGCGTTGGGGCTATGTCATTGCCTCCGCTGCTTTGGCGTGGGTCTACCTCGGCTTGGTGGAATATTTTCTGGGGTTCGAGGCTTTGCGCTTTGCGATCATCGGCGTTTTACATCTCCGAAAAACCGAACAGACTGTCGTTGCCCGCTTGAAATCCGCGCTGTGGGAGTCGCTTCCGTTCTTTGCGGGCGTCGGCGGATTTTTGGTCTGGCGTCTGTTCTTCTTCGAAGCCGAACGCAAAGCGACCGATGTCAGCCTGCAATTATCGTCCCTGTTCGAGTCGCCGTTGACGGCGTTGTGGTGGTTGAATTATCTCATCCAGGATGTGTTCAAGGTCGTCATGGTTGCGTGGACGACTCCGCTGAACCTGTTTGGTTTCTCCCTGCGCCTGCGCGACGCCTTCATTGGTTTTGCGCTGGCGGGGTTTGCCATTGCCCTGCTGCTTTATTATCTCCGTCAGGGTGAGGAAAAGACCGGGGACAACGAATCAAGTAATGGTCAAAGCGAGATGCGCGAGGGACTCTGGCTGGCATTCATCACCATTGTGGCATGTCTCGTCCCGGTCATCCTCGTCAACCGTCACGTCACCATCCCGGATTATTCAAGATATGCCCTCGCGCCTTCGGTCGGAGTTGGCATCCTGTTCTCTGTCATCTTTGAGCGCGTAAATTCATCGTCACTCCGCTCAGGTTTAATCGCCTTCCTGCTGGGGGTTTCGGTCTTGACCCATCACGCCAACGCCGTGCGAGTTGCGGATGAGACTGACGCAACGCGCAATTTCTGGCATCAGGTCGCATGGCGCGCGCCAAAAATAAAAGAAGGCACAACCCTGATCGTTCTCTATCCGGGTAGTCCGTTGAGCGAAGATTATTTCATTTGGGGTCCTGCCAATTTTATTTATTACCCTGAACAGCAAAGCGAAAATCCGCTCACGATCAAACTTCCCGCGGCTGTGTTGGATGGCAACACGGTGACGCAGATCACGACCGATGGCGGCGTGGAGACTCCGCTGAGGCGCGGCAACTACCTGGAACGCGATTTCGGGAATGTGCTGGTGATAACGCAGTCCAGTTCCGATAGCTGTGTGCGTTTCATCAATGGAGATTCGCCGGAGCTAAACTCTTTCGACGACGGGCGCATCGTGATGATTGCGCCGTACTCAAAACTGGATGCGGTCGTGACCGGGGGCGAAATACCCGCTGTGCCTGCCGAAATTTTCGGCGCGGAGCCGGAACGCGGCTGGTGCTATTATTATCAACAGGCAGACCTTGCCCGTCAGCGCGGAGAATGGAACGCGGTCACATCGCTACTCGACGAAGCCCTGGATAAAGGTTATTACCCCAATGACCCGCTCGAATGGATTCCTTTCATGCAGGCGTATGCCGTGCAGGGAAACGTGGATGAGATCAACAAGATGACCAAGTTGGTCATTCTGGATAAATACCTGCGTTTGCAGGTCTGCAATAATATGAAGTATCTCGCCGAACATGAAACGCTTTCGGCGGAGGTCAATGATTTTATTTTAAAAAAGATATGTGAGTAGGGGCGACCCGTCCGGGTCTTTTAGAATCTTTTCCCGCAACCAAGGGTCGCCCCTGCAATATCGTAAAAGCTGCGCCAACCGCGAAGATTTTTCGCAGTACTGCGAACTTCAGTTTGCTCTCGCGCAGGCGCAAACCAAAGTTTGCGGTACGAACCGCGCTATGATTCGGAGAAACATGCCAACTGTTTTGATGACCGCCCCCTACATGATTCCATTCCTTGACCGCTTCCGCCCGGTTCTGGCAGAGTATGGCATTGACCTGATCGTGCCGGATGTGCAGGAACGCATGGAGGAAGAAGACATTCTCAAATATGCCGGTCAGTTCGACGGCACGATCTGCGGAGATGACCGCTATACCTCGCGCGTCATCGAAGCCTGCCTGCCGCGCTTGAAGGTCATCTCGAAATGGGGGACGGGTGTAGACTCGATTGACGCCGAGGCTTGCTCCCGTTTTGGGGTGAAGCTTGGTCGAACGCCGAATGCGTTCACCACACCGGTA
>JACAEP010000039.1 GCA_013388795.1 Chloroflexota bacterium
TCCGTCACAACGACATGGAACACCTCGAAGGCTTGCTCAAGAACGCGCCTGCCGATGTGTCCAAACTTGTCATCGCCGACTCGGTCTTCAGCATGGATGGCGACATCATTGACCTGCCCAAGATCGTGGAACTCAGCAAAAAATACAACGCCTGGTTGATGATCGATGAAGCCCATTCTGTGGGTGTGCTCGGCAAAAAAGGCACCGGCATCGAAGAACACTTCGGCATGGGCGACGTGATCGACATTAAGATGGGTACGCTCAGCAAGACCATCCCTTCGGTAGGTGGATATGTGGCTGGCAAGAAGGAACTGATTGACTTCCTGCGCCATGGCAGCCGTGCTTACATTTTCTCAGCGGCGCTTCCGCCCGCGCAAGCCGCCGCCGCCAACGAAGCCTTTAAAGTCATTCTCGATGAACCCGAACGCCTCGACCGCCTGAACGCCAACACCAAGCAATTTATCGGCGGTTTGAAGGGCATGGGGTTCGACACCCTGCTAACCGAAACTGCCATTGTGCCTGTGCTGTGCGGCACCGACGAAAAAGCCATGGAGTTGACCAAACGCTGTCAGGAAAAGGATGTCTTCGTGCTGCCGGTGGTCTCCCCGGCTGTGCAAGAGGGCATGTCGCGCCTGCGCGCCACCGTCACCGCCGCGCACGATCCCGCGGACATTGAGCAGGCGATGGATGTGATCTACCAGGCGGGCAAGGCGATGGGAATGGTGAAGTAAAACCGCCCCGCCGCAAGCACATGCTTAACCAGTTTGTAGAACCCTATGTTGATCCTCTTCGGCTGGGAGGAAAGGTCTGGCGATGAGGCAACGCCTTTGGACATCTTTGCAGCAGAGAAAGATAACACAATACGCGCGCCAACCTTCAGCGCTGCAACCGATGGCTAGCGTTCGTTTGCCGAGTCACTGACATGGATTTTACCGATCTTAATTTTCTGTTTATCTTTTTACCGGTCTTTCTGCTCCTGTCTCTCCTCATCAGGCCGGAGATGAAAATTTACGTCATCGCTGCCGCCAGCCTCGTTTTCGTTTTCGAAGGGCAAACAACGGCTTTTATCTGGATTTTTGCGCTGGGTTTAATCGGTTATATTCTTGGTTTAAGGATCGAGGATCGGCACAATAAAAACAAAAATGCCATTTTTTACTTAAGGGCAGGCATTGCCCTCAACCTCCTTTTGCTATTAAGTTTCAAACTTGTTTCAGCGTACCGCGAAACCTTCGCCGCTGGAAGTTTTATCAGAGACCTGGCAGCGCCGATTGGGTTATCGTATGTCACCTTTCAAATCATCTCGTATCTGACAGACGTATTCCGAAAGAATATACCCGCCGAGAGAGATGCGCTGCGTTTTGCTCTCTACCTCTTATTTTTTCCCAAATTTGTTTCGGGTCCGCTCATCCGCTATCAACCATTCAAAACCGAGCTTGATAAAAATGCGGTGATACCCTTTGAAGACCTTGCAGCCGGTCTTCGGCGCATCCTGTTTGGGGTCAGCAAACGGGTCCTGATAGCCAATCAGCTGGCGGTTACCGCCAATGCCGTCTTCGACCTGCCAAGCGCCAACGTCCAACCTGTATTTGCCTGGCTTGCCCTACTTGCCTATGCGCTTCAAATTTACTTTGATTTTTCGGGCTATACCGACATCGCGCTGGGAACGGCCAAAATCATCGGCCTTTCACTGCCAGAAAATTTCAACTACCCCTACATCGCTCAAAGCATCAGCGACTTTTGGCGGCGCTGGCATATTTCGCTTTCCAACTGGTTTCGAGAATATGTTTTCTACCCGCTGGAACGCCGCCGCCTGAAAGGGTTTGGGCAGCCCATCAACCTATTGATCGTGTTTCTTTTAACTGGTCTCTGGCATGGCGTCACCATTAATTTTTTGATTTGGGGGGGGCTGCATGGAATAGCAATCGCTGCTGAAAGCGCAGGTGGGGGAAAGCGGCTCAAGTCCGTATGGCAGCCTTTAAGACATCTCTATACCCTCGCCATCGTAGGGGTGGCATGGGTCTTCTTTCGCAGCCCAACCCTGGAGTTTGCGCTGGAATTTATTGGCCGGCTGGCTGGTAATCAGCACGGGTTAACCCCAATGCCGTTCAGCCAAACCCAGCCTTTCCCTTTCATCGAACCCTCTTTCATCCTGGTCACCGCCATGGGCATTCTGCTTTCCCTGCCGTTGCAGCCTGCCTGGAACAATTTACGCAAAAAAATGGAAACGCAAACGCCCTACATGTATTTTGCCCTGCAAGGCGCAGAAGACCTGTCTGCCATTCTTTTATTTTCGCTATCCATTGCCGCCCAATTAAGCGGCGGCTTTACGCCCAATATTTACGCGCAGTTTTAAACTCTTGAACCATGAATACACCCTCTCCATTCACTCGCCTGCAGCAAACCTATCACAAAGTTTTTGTGTTTTTTATTCTGGCGTCGTTTTTTTTAATGTTATTCAAGAGCGACGCGTCACATCTTGAAGAAGGGCTGTTTCAAAAAGACTTCCTGATCAAAAATTTTAACCGCCTAAAAATAAAAATCGGCGACAGGGTTTTTCACAATACCATCATCGCTCAAAAGGGCTGGTTCGAATATACGGGTGAAGGGAATTTGGACGACTGGCAAAACCTGACCGGCACCCGCCCAAGTGAATTGCAGCAAATCGAGCAAAAACTGGCAAAACTCAACCAGCAACTAAAACAACAAGGCATCCCTCTGGTAGTGGTGGTAGCGCCCAATAAAGCCTCCATCTATCCTGAAACCATCCCGCCGGTTATCCAAAAAATCGCCGGGCCAAGCCGCTTGGACGCATTCAGCCAATTAATGAGCCAGCATCCAGATATCATCTACCTGGACTTGCGCGCAACGCTCCTTGCCGCAAAGCATGAACAAACGCTTTATTATGCAACCGATACCCATTGGAACCCGCATGGCGCCTACGCCGGGTATGCAGCCATCTTAACGCGGCTTGCTGAAATCTACCCCGATCTGCAGCCATATCGAAAAAAACAATTCAACATCAAAGAAATGCCCGCCGCACCCAAAGACCTCGCTCAAATTATGGGAGCGCCCTTTTGGGTCGAACCCACCCTCACAGTCAAACCGCGCCTTCAAGTTGACGTGTTTTCCAGAACCCTATCCACCTCCAGCGGATTTTCAATCACAGAATCCTGGTCCGCCCCCGCCCCGCAAGACCTAACGCTTTTGCTATATGGCGATTCGTTTAAGTATGGAATGATCCCATTTTTGGAGACACACTTCAAAAAGTCGGTCTTTACCTCCTATCACGAAACCATCCATATGGCGGGCATCACGCGATACCAGCCCGATATCGTCATCCTTGAAGTCGTTGAACGATACCTCCCAATTCTGAACTCCGTCCTCACAGAAGAGTAGCCCAAACCATTCCCGCCTGAGCGTCAGAAAGAGACTTCACCGCTTAAGCGACAAATCCGACCCGGCCAAACGGAAGCGCTTTTTGTCTTGATAGTTTCTGAGAGAACTTTTATAACAATTTTCTAACACATCCTTTATAAAATGCCGATCATCAAGGAGTGAATTATGAAATGGCAATGGAAACTTGGAACCTTCGCCGGAATTGACGTGTATATCCACGTCACCTTTTTGTTGTTGATCGGGTGGGTGGGGCTGAGTCACTGGCTGGAAAACAATAGCTGGCTCGAAGTACTTTCGGGCATCGGCTTCATTCTTGCCCTGTTCCTATGTGTGATCCTGCATGAATATGGTCATGCGCTCACCGCTCGCAAGTATGGAATCAAAACCCGCGACATTACGATCTATCCCATTGGCGGCGTGGCGCGTTTGGAGCGTATGCCCGATAAACCAATTGAAGAATTGTGGGTGGCATTGATGGGACCGGCGGTGAACGTGGTCATCGCCGCTGTGATCTTCGCGGCTCTTTTGCTGACCGGGAACCTGGTGCCGCTGACCGAACTTGGAGTGGCCTCTGGAAGTTTTCTCGAACGCGTCATGGTGGTCAATATTTCGCTCGTTTTGTTCAACCTCATTCCCGCCTTCCCTATGGACGGCGGACGTGTGCTGCGGGCCCTGCTTGCCATGCGCATGGACTACGTCCGCGCGACACAGATCGCTGCAAGCATTGGGCAGGGCATGGCATTTTTGTTCGGGTTCATTGGCTTGTTTACCAACCCCTTCCTGCTGTTCATCGCCTTTTTCGTTTACATTGGCGCATCACAAGAAGCCAGCGCCGTACAGATGAAGAACGTCATCAGCGGCATTCCAGTAGGGCGCGCCATGCTGACGGATTACCGCAGTCTCTCGCCGCGCGACCCACTCTCGCGCATGGCACAGTTGATTTTAGCCGGAACCCAGCACGATTTTCCAGTGATCAGCGACGATGAACGTGTAATCGGTGTGGTCACGCGCGACGACTTCCTCGCGGCGCTCACCCAGCATGGGCAGAACATCGCCATCTCGGCTGTCATGCGCAGTTCCCCGCCCGAAGTCGATTCGTACGACATGATTGAAGTGGCGCTGACCCGCATCCAGGAATCAGGCTTTCCTACCCTGCCCGTCACACACGCCGGGCAACTGGTCGGCATCATTACCGCGGAAAATATCACCGAATACTTGATGATTCGCGCCGCTTTGCGTTCTTCGCAGGCAATGGCTGCCGTCTGAGCGACCCTGCAAGCATAAATAAGAAATTTCTTAACCACGAAACTCATTTTTTCCATATAATCATTGAGCACTCCGATGGGGAGTAGCCGCCCAAAGTTTGGGTAGCACAGTCGTCAATCCGTGGCGCAAGATACCACCGGCTGTTCTGTGAAGGCAAGACCATCGTCAAGAATATTGGCGATGGTCTTTTATTTTGCAAAAGGACTGAAAAAAATCGGTCAAAATGAATTAAACTCAATTCGAAACGTGGAAACAACTCTATGAACTGGCATACCCTTGAAACGAACTCGGCTTTGAACGAACTTGGCTCATCTTCCGAAATGGGTTTAACCTCCGCGCAAGTCGCAGAAGCGAAATCCAAATTCGGCGCGAACGAACTGATCGAACGCGGCGGGCGCACTCCCCTGCAGATCTTGTGGGAGCAGATCACCGCCACAATGGCCCTCATCCTCATTGCAGCGGCGGTGATTGCCGGGCTGCTGGGCGACACCAAGAACACAATTGCCATTCTCGCGATTGTGGCGCTATACGCCCTGCTCGGCTTCATTCAAGAATATCGCGCCGAACAAGCCATCGCCGCGCTCAAGAAAATGTCCGCGCCGAATGTGCGCGTGCTGCGCGATGGAAAATTGCAAGAGGCCTCTGCCCGCGAACTTGTGCCTGGCGACATAATTCAACTCGAAACAGGCAATGTCATCCCGGCAGACCTGCGCTTAATCGAAGCCGTCAATTTGAGAATTCAAGAAGCCGCACTCACCGGCGAATCCGAAGCCATCGAAAAACATACTGCCGCGATCTCTACTGAAGAACTTCCTTTGGGTGACCGCCGCAACATGGCATACATGGGCACGATCATCACCCAAGGGCGCGGGCTTGCGCTCATTGTCGCCACTGGCATGCAAACCGAACTCGGCAAGATCGCCGACATGATTCAAGCGGTAAAGCAGGAGCAAACGCCACTGCAGCGCCGCCTTGACGCGCTTGGCAAAACCCTTGCCGTGACCGGCGTAGTGATCGCGGCGTTTATTTTTGTGATGGGCCTTTTGCGCGGTGATGACCTGCGTCACATGCTGCTCACCGCGGTCAGTGTCGCCGTCGCCATCGTGCCCGAAGGTCTGCCGGCCGTCGTGACCATCACGCTCGCGCTTGGCGCCCAACGCATGCTGCAACGTCAGGCGCTCATCCGCAAACTTCCCGCCGTAGAAACGCTTGGCTCGGTCACGGTCATCTGCTCTGATAAAACAGGAACCCTCACCGAAAACCGAATGACCGTTGTGGTGTTGGATGTGGCTGAACATGCGATTGACTTAACCGGCGATGTTGCCCGCGACGGTTCGCTTCACACCACTCGTGGGCTGGGCTCGCCTGTCCAATCTTCTCTCTCGCTGGCGGCGATCGGCGGCGCACTATGCAACGACGCAAAACTAATAGATGAAGGTGATGACCGCTTCCACACCATGGGCGACCCCACCGAAGGCGCATTGGTCGTGGCGGCGGCAAAGATGGGCTACTGGAAATCCTCGCTCGACTCATCCTTCCCGCGCACCGCGGAACTGCCCTTTGACTCTGAACGCAAACGCATGACCACCGTCCATCATTTGGCACAGTATGACCCCACCGTATTAGTGGGCTTGGAAATCGGCGACACACGCTACATTGCCTTTACCAAAGGGGGGGTGGACGGACTGCTTGATATCACCAGTCATGTCTGGGTGGATGGAAAATCCCTGCCGCTGGATGCAGGCTGGAGGTCAAGGATCGAAGCGGCAAACGAGCGGCTTGCCAAAAAGGGCATGCGCGTCCTCGGCGTGGGCTTCCGTTTGTTAAACTCCGTCCCCGATATTTTGCAAACCGAACTGGAACAGAATATTACATTGGTCGGTTTGTTCGGCATGATCGACCCGCCGCGCTCTGAAGTGCAGGAGGCGGTTGCCGTCTCGAAGACTGCTGGCATCCGTCCGATCATGATCACCGGCGACCATCCATTGACCGCCATTGAAATTGCGCGTCAGCTGGGCATCACCGAAAACGGACGGGCATTGACCGGCGTCGAGATCGAAAACCTGACGCCCAACGAATTGAAAAGTGTTGTGGATGAAGTCAGTGTATTTGCCCGCGTTGCGCCAGAGCATAAACTACGCATCGTGCAGGCATTACAGGAAAAAGGTCATATTGTTTCGATGACCGGCGACGGCGTCAACGATGCGCCCGCCCTGCGCAAAGCAGACATTGGCGTGGCGATGGGCATCACTGGCACAGATGTGTCAAAAGAAGCGTCTGATCTGGTCTTGCTGGACGACAACTTTGCCACCATCGTCGCCGCCGTGAAGGAGGGGCGTACGATCTACGACAACATTCGCAAGTTTGTGCGCTTTAGTGTGGCAGGCAACATCGGCAAAGCGCTGGTCATGTTGATTGCCCCGTTTTTGGGCAAGCCGCTTCCATTGTTACCATTGCAATTGCTCTGGTTAAATCTGCTCACGGATGGTTTGCTGGGTCTGGGCATGGGTGTCGAAAATCCTGAACCAGATACGATGAAGCGCAAGCCATACTCCCCCGCCGAAGGCGTGTTCTCGCGCGGCGCAGGGACTCAGACCCTCTGGGTCGGTGTGATGATCGGCGCCCTCGCCCTCGGGCTTGGCTCGTGGTACTTCTTCACCGGTCGCCCCGAATGGCAGACGATGATCTTCACGTCGCTGGCGTTTATGCAGGTTTTTCAGGCGCTGGCATCGCGTTCGGCAAAGGTTTCTCTTTTCAAGCAAGGGCTATTGAGCAACACAGTGTTAGCCGGCATGGCGTTTTTGGTACTTGCTTTGCAGATGGCAGTAATCTATATCCCTGCGCTATCAGATTTTTTTGAAGTCGTTCCGCTCAGTTTCTGCGATTTGTCCATTGCGGCAGCCACCGGTGTGATTGTATTTGTGGTGATGGAAGCAAGCAAGACGTTTGGCAAGTGAATAGAAGAGAACCCGTCTGGCACGAAATGGGTTCTTGCTTTAACCTGTACCTCCCTTCCATAATTGGAACAACCCGAAGCCTAATAAGACCATACAGGAAACACCAAGTAAGGCACGGTTAAGTTTTGGACCCAGGCATGATGCCGCACCAAAGATGACGATCATCAAAATGAGGCACAAAATAAAGGCCGTATAGAAACCAACCAACAAGCCGAGTCCATTAAGCGGCATTTCACGCCAACCTTGCATGAGAATCGGCCCCGTGACAAACATCCAAAAGAGATAGGCGCCAGGGCTGAGGACATTAGTCATTGCCGCTCTGAAGATCGTCTGCTGCCCCGATAATTCAGGGCGCTTCAGGGTTTCATCAAAATCCCGCCAGGACTTGAACGCGCCGTAGGCAAGGTACAGCACAAACAACCCGCCAACGATGTGCATGAGCCGCTGTAGGTTTTCTGGCAGTTGACGAAGCGCCAATA
Organism: Chloroflexota bacterium; assembly: GCA_013388795.1. Classification (GTDB taxonomy): domain Bacteria; phylum Chloroflexota; class Anaerolineae; order Anaerolineales; family Villigracilaceae; genus Villigracilis. The sequence goes on from JACAEP010000039.1 coordinate 8,099, forward strand.
CACTCAGCAAAATGATGGGGCCATCGCTCAACAACGGCGCGAACGCGCCCGGCAGGGCGCGCTTCCAGCCGCGGGTTAGGGCCTGAGAAACCAGAAACGCTTGAAACGGTCCCGGTTGAGAGGCGGCGGCGATGCCGTATCCAATGCCTTGAATGAGGTAGAGCCACATGGTTATTCCGCCCCGCCCTCGATGCCCGCCTGCGCCTCTTCGTTTGCCTTATGAGGTTGGACATTGAAAATCTTAAAACCCCATTGCACAGAAGGTCCGATCAGCAGAGCATAGACCAATGTGCCAAGCCCGGCAGGACCGCCAAGCAAAAAACCGACGGTAACCACCGTCACTTCGATCAGCGCGCGCGAAACGCGAATACTTACGCCCGTTGTGCGTTTAATGGCCAGCATCAAACTATCACGCGGACCTGCCCCTGCATCGACACCAATGTAGATGGCGCTGCCCAACCCCATGAACAAAATAGCTGCGAGCAGCATTCCGATCTGCAAAGGCAAATTATCTGCAACTGAAGGCATGAACGAGTTCCACAGATCCGCCCACGGACCAATGGAAAGGATGTTTGCCAACGTCCCCCAGCCCAGTTTTTCACGCATGGCAATCGCGCTAAACAACACAAGAAACCCCATGATGACGGTCATCGTTCCAACTGTGATTCCAAACTTATAGGCCAGCGCCGCTTCCAACACCACCCAGGCGCTCGTTCCGATATTGCCGCGAATCATCAACGAAATAGCCAGCCCAAACAAAACAAAACCAAGCTGAATACGGATAAAGTCTCGCAAAAAAGTATTCCAACGAATCGGTTTGATCATGCGGCTCCTTTGAAGGCATGATGATACCATGCCTGGCTCAGAGCAGATCCTTGCTTATTTTTTTCAGGTTCGCGCGCAGTTTCGTCTGCGGGATGCCCGAAAAATCAATCCTGACGGCCCCAATCATCTCCGCAAAACGCGTCAACCCTCTGGCAAGCGCATCGGCAAAAGCGGCGTCGTTTGGGGCATCGTCTTCCAGCCAAAAGCCGAGGATGCGCAGGGTGTTCGTCGTGCGGTCAAACTTTGGGTCGAGGCGGGCAACCAGATCATCCCCATACAAAATTGGCAGCGTGTAATAGCCCCACTTGCGCTGATGCGCGGGCTTGTACACTTCCCAAATATAGTCAAAATCGAAGACCTTTTTGGCTCGTCCACGGGCGCTGACGATTTCCAACGGTGCGAGGAAGGTGACCTCTTCGGATGTGGTTACACCTTTGGGCTTCCAAGCCTTCGGGACGCGCCCCGCCTCAAGAACCGACAGATGGGCTTGGTCGCTGTTTAAGATGAGGAAGTTTTCGCTGAAGCCTTCCACCCGCACCCGTGAGACCTCCCCTTTCTCGATCAGTCGTTCAATTTGCGCTTTTGCTTCTTTTACATCCACTTTGCGTTGAATGTAATAACTCAGGTCGGTCTTCAATGAGTTTTCACGCGCAATTCCGTAAAAAGCGATGTGCTTTTTGCAAAAGAAGTCTTCAGTTTCCTGCACGGATGCGGCGTAATCGAATTCCTTTGGCACCACGCGTTCGCGCAGATCGTAGATACGGTCGAAGCCTTTGCGGTTGGAGATCATCACTTCTCCCGTCAGCCAGAGATAGAACAACGTGACCGAGGTTTCCTTGCGCCCGCGATAACTCCATGCTTTGACAGCGTCGCCTTCAATGTCGCGATTCCCCAGCGGACCTTTCTCGCGCAGTTCATCCAACACGAACTTGACCACTTGTTTTGGCGGGTGGGTGAATGCCTCCCAACGCATGCCTTTCTCAGCGCGGCGCTTCATGTGCAATTGCCAATACGGGAATTCCTGCATGGGGTACATCATCAACCAACCGCCGTAATCGAAGGCTTTGCGTTTGTCGTATGCCATTTTGTAAAGCAGATCCGGCTTGTAATCTAGGACGCGCCCATACATGGCAATATCCTGACTGCGGGCGACCATCACCAGCGGGTCGAGCTGCAAGGCTTGCATCTGGCGCAAAGCGGATTCGGTGCCGCTCAAGCCTGAGAAACGGCGACCCGGCCAAAGTCCCTGTGAGGCGAGGAGGAAACGACGGTACGTTTGTTTGGAGATGGTGTCCATGAGTAAGAGTCCAAAGTCTAAAGTCGAAGGTCAAAAGTCAAATTAAAAACCGAGGGTGTTGCGCCTCGGTTTGTGGTCGATCGTCTATGGTCTATCGTCTGTTAATCGTCACCGAGCGAGGCAATGGCGCGGAGCAAACCGAAGACCAGCACGCCAAGCTTGATGCCTTCGCCTGCGGTGATGGCGGTTTCCATCTCGTTCTTTTCGGCGCGACGGTTGATGAGCATGGCGGCGATCAGCCCGGTGACTGCGCCGATGATGACTCCGCTAAGGAGTACTCTGGAATTCTTCATGGTGTGATCCTTTCAAAAAAGGCTTTTGCGGTTTCGAGCCACCCATTCAAAGCGACAATGGGTTTGACGGCCATATCTGCTCCGCGCATGATGTATCCGCGGGCGAGAAAAACATAATCTTGCGCGATGCCGGTGTAGTAGGGCAGGGCATTCAACAAACGATACATACCGTAGATCAGCCCACCGAGAATGGCAAGGGTTACAAAACCACCCAACAGGATGAAACCTGAAACCCACATGGTGGAGATGGCTGCCCAACGTCCCACGTCGCCGCCTTGATTGAAGGTGGCAATACAGACCCAAACCACGATGGCAACCAACACCAGCGCGCTCAAGACCACCGGCAGGATGATCTTGCGCATGACCTGATTGCGATGTTTAAGATAGGAATAGTGTGTGGGCGGGGCTTTCAGCCGTTCAGCGACTTCGGGAAGTTTGGCGTTCATAATGATATTTTAGCATAAATGATTCCCCCATCCATGTGTACTTGCCTGACCAGGGTTCTACCCTTTCAACCTCATCATCCCCTTGCGGACAAGATACCCCACTGCAAAACTTGTAGCAAGTGCAGAGACGAGTCCCGCTGCCTCGCCCCACCTCATCCCCACTTGATAATTCGCCAGCATAGCAGCAAGCCCGCCGAGGAAGAGGATGATGACGAGTGTGAATACCATCACGCCCACTTCTTTAAGGAGTTTGGCGCGGGCGTATTCGGTCCCTGTGTGTTTGGTGTAGATGGCATAGGTGGAGAGGGCGAGGCTGAGGAGCAATGCAATCATCCCAAAAGTCGGGCTGATTGCGGGGTAAATCGCAAGCGAAACAAGTGTGGCAACCAAAAACAAGAACGGTAAATATTTTTGCATTTATTCAATCTCTCAGTTTAGTGATACATAAAACTAAGGCAATAATTGTTGCAAGTGGTATTTATATTTACTATTTATCCAGATCAATATCATCCGGTAATATTTTGCCCAATTGCCCTCAAAATCATTGCCAAATCAACGAAATCACTTACTAGTGGGTTTCTTTCTCCACTTAATATTTTGCTTATATCGCTCCAATCATCACTTAACTGACCCAGATCATGAGAAGTTGGTTCTTTTTGCACATCATACAACTCAGATTCTGGAATATCCCAATAATAATCGTCATTAATCTTAAACTCCTCAATTTCTAAGTTGTGAAGGTGCGTAAATAACTTGTCAGAAATTTCATGTAACTTTCGTATGTTTATTTTCATATAATTTCACTCCAGTAGTGCTTGCAGCTTTCTTATTTCATTTTGAAATTTCAGAATCTCTCGTTCTAATTTTTTAATCCTATTTTTGATTATAAGTTGTCGAATAGCATCAGATGGTGCGTTTTTCAGAAGTCCTTGATTATCTTGGCTCATTGGGCCCGCTTTGTACTTCTCTAGCTTTTGCGTATGTTCAATTATGTTCCTTTCGTTACTTTGTATTGAATCCTCTATTTGTTGTTGAGTCATCTTGCCATAGTTACCTTGTCCTTTTGCCATCAAGGCCTGAATTTGTAACCCGGTTTGATAAGCGCTCACAGCAGTTACAACAGCACCATGCGCTACAAGAGCCGATCCAGCGGCAATTGACGCTCCGCCACCGCCAATACACAACACAACTGTGCCACAGGAAACAACGGTTCCCCCGGTTGCTGTAGCGATACCGGAGAAAATTTCCCAGACACCTTGAACAATTCCCAATACCCCACCGACTATTCTCCCTATAGTAAAAGCAGTTGAATCTGCTTTATGTTCGTATTGATTCCATCCTGCAAACCAACCTTCCTTCGCAGTACTTGGTGCCGGGACAATTGTCATTAATGGATTTAGATTATTGACCACCAAAAATTGATAACCAACGCCTGCTACAAATTCAGCCGCTGTATTTAGAATGGGATTGTTTAACCAAGTTGTTTTTTTCTTTCCTTCCTCCTCCTTCCCCAACGCCACGGACGCCAGCCCCGCCCACCGTGCCGCATCGACAGCATTCTGCTTGGCTTGCTCTTGCGCTTTGTACGCCTCCGCAATGGACACAGCATCCCGCTCCCCTTCGCGGTGGGACTGGATTGCCTTCTGGCTTTCATAGGCGTCCGCAATTGCCACCGCATTCTTCTCTCCGGCACGGTGGTCTTGCATGGCTTGTTCCCTTGCTTTTTGTTGTCGCGCCGCCTCCCAGCGACTTTCTTGGTCGCGCTTGGCTTGGTTCTTCGCCATCACCTTTGCCTTCTTTTTGGCTAGCACATCGCTGTAACCATCCTCATCCCCACCGCTATGGCTCATGGCTGCCAAACGCGCCGCTTCCTCTTCCTGACGTTTCTTCTGCCATTCCGCAAGCGTCATCCCCAGCATGGCAGCCGCCGCTGCGCCCCACAAGATGTTTGGATTAGTGTTTGGCACATTGGTAGATTGGTTTCCAGCCGTGAACGAGTTCGTCCCTCCGGCTTGGATACTCATATTCGCAAAGACCGTCTCGCCATGGGTTGTGGTGGTCTCCGTACCTACATTCCCATTGTTTGAGCCGCCAAAGGATTGTTCATTGGTGGCTGTTGCGCTGCTCGGTGCAGGCTCGGTGAGTGTACTGACTGGGGGTGTAAAAGCAGGGATCGGCAATATGGAATTGAAAGCAGTCACCTCCACAATTGCCGTCCGCATGGTCTCATTCCCTGCCTGGTCGCTGATCTTCAAGGTGATGAAGTATTGCCCCGGCGCGGCTTTCGCGCCATCCGCGAACATTCCATCCCAGCGGATCTCATTGTCGTTGGACTTGTTGCCCGTCAACTCCTCCAGCCAGACGATCTTCTTGTATTTCTCCGCATCATCTTCGATCACCGAACGGTTGATCCACAAGCCACTTGTCGTATCTTCAAGGTCATAATACAACGTATCGCCCAAATCCAAACTGTCGTCATCCATCGCGATCGCAGGCGGCACGCTGTCCACCATCATTGGCAAGACCGGCGTTTCAGTCATATTGCCCGCATTATCGGTCACGCGGATTTGGTAGCTGTGAACTCCATCCGTGAAAGACAACGGATTGGTGACAGTCGCCCATGCGCCATGATTGACGGACGCTTCAACCTTGTTTATACCTGATCCTGCATCCGAAACATTTGGCGTCACTGTGACCGACGAGATGTACCAGTCGTTCTGTCCACGCGTGCCGTTGAAGTTCAGGCTCAGGCTGGGCGTGGTGGCATCCACCTTGATCTGTTGGCTTGGGGTTTGAGAGATGTTGCCAGCATTATCCGTGGCGCGGAATTGCACGGTATAGATTCCATCATTCAGGGACAACGGACCATTGACGATGGACCATGTAGAACCATCCGTCGTCACTTCGAGGCTGTACAGACCGGAGGTGGCATCATTCGCCGTAGGAGTAAACGTCACCGCCGAGACATACCAGCCATTCGTTCCATTTGTTCCGGTGGTGGAGACGTTGAGGGTAGGCGCTGTTGTATCCACATTGACCGATTGCAGGGCTGTTTCAGTCACATTGCCTGCATTGTCTGTAGCACGGAATTGGATGGTGTGCATGCCGTCTGTAAATGACAATGGACCGTTGACCATAGACCATGATGAGCCATTCACGCTGACTTCGAGGCTGTATACACCAGAGAGGGCATCCGAAGCTGAGGCGGTGACGGTGGTTTGGGAGGTGTACCAGCCGTTCGTCCCGGCAGAGCCGTTGATATCTCCACTGATCTGCGGGGTAGTTACATCCAATTGATAGGATGTGGAGCCACTGACGGAGAGTCCGGTGGCTGAATCCACTTTGTAAGTAGCCGTTCCCGCCGCTTCGGGCAATGGGATCGAGCAGGTGGTTTGCCCGCTTGGGCAGGCAAAGGCAACGCCGTTGACCGTTCCACTGATAACGATGGATTGTCCTTGCGGGTCGGAGGCGGTCAAGTCGAGAGATAAAGCGCCAATACACCACCCATTGCTTCCGCTGTTGGAGCAGTTAAGAACGTGGGAGATCGTGGGCGGCTGGTAAACGGGTCTGCCGCCGCCGCCGGGGTCGCCGCAATCCCCATTCGCATCCATACATTCATAGGTCAGGCAGGTTTTGGGCCAGGCACTCTCATCCCATGAGGTGCATTTTACACAATTGAACGGGCAGGCATCGGCGCTCAATGCAAAAGGGTTGAGAGCTGGATAGTTTTCTTGAAGGGTATTTGGGGATTCTGCTTTTTCTGATTGAACGATGGGCGCGAAAAAGACAAGTGAAACGAGTAAAATGGCGAAAAGATCTTTAGAGGCTCGAATAATTCGGGTTTCTTTTTACTGCGAGGTTGATGGTCCATTGCCCCCCCCTTTGGGTGTTATTTTTGCAGTATAGTTTATTCTGTCGATTTTTTATTTACAGCTTTGTTAGGCAGGAATCAGAAAACAAAAAGAGGCAGTCAATATAAAGTGACTGCCTCTCTCGATTCAAAAATTATCTGCGATTTCTCAAGAAAGTCGGAACGTCGAGATCGTCGTTATTGATGCTCGTCAGCGGTTGGGATTTCACATCTGCCGAAGAGCGGGTCTCGGTGTTGGCGTTGACCGATTCGGTCGGGCGAGCCTGGAAGGGCGTATTCGCCGCAGAGACGGGTTTATCGCTGGCACGCGGAATGCGTTCGAGCACACGGCGGGTGACGCCGCTGCGTTCGAAGCCGGTGGCGATCACCGTACAGCGGACTTCGTCGCCCATGTTCGGGTCGATGACGGCACCGAAGATCATGTTCACATCGGGGTGAGCCGTCTCACGGATGATGGCAGCCGCCTGGTTGACTTCGAAGAGGGTCATGTTCGAACCGCCGGTGATGTTGAAGAGCACACCGCGCGCGCCGTCGATGGTGATATCGAGCAGCTGGCTGGAGATGGCTTGTTCCGCCGCAACTTTGGCGCGGTCATCGCCGGAGCCGCGACCCACCGCCATGAGCGCTGCGCCGCCTTCAGACATGATGGCTTTGACATCGGCAAAGTCGAGGTTAATCAAACCGGGGATGGTGATCAACTCGGAGATGCCTTGAATACCCTGATGCAGAACTTCATCTGCCATGCGGAAGGCATCTTGCAGGGATGATTTTTTATCCGCCAATTGGAGCAGGCGATCATTGGGAATGGAAATGAGCGTGTGCGCGTGTTCTTTCATCTTCGTCACGCCTGCTTCAGCAGATTGTGAACGCTTGCCGCCTTCAAAGGTGAAGGGACGAGTCACAACGCCGATGGTGAGCGCGCCGCATTCCTTGGCGATCTGCGAAACAACAGGGGCCGCGCCGGTTCCGGTGCCGCCGCCCATGCCCGCCGTGACGAAGACCATGTCCGCGCCTTTAAGCACGTTGTAGAGTTCGTCGGAGGATTCTTCCGCGGCTTTGCGCCCAACCTCAGGGTCGCCGCCTGCGCCAAGACCACGCGTGATCTTGTCGCCGAGGCGCACACGGATGGGAGCGCGTGAAAGCGTCAACGCCTGTGCATCAGAGTTGGCGGCGATGAATTCAACACCCTGGATGCCTTCCTCCATCATGCGGTTGACGGCGTTCTGACCCGCTCCACCCACGCCGATCACTTTGATGCGGGCGAAGGTTTCGGCTTGTATGTTTCGATTGTTCGGATTCATTTGTTCCTCCTGGCAAGGAATATGCCTTATCTTAAACGAGAATGTCTTTTTTTAACAGGGTTTAACAAGCGCCAATTTCACAACTTGTGAATCTTTTCTCATGACATGGTTTGTCATGGGATCACTACGGCAATAACCTCTTTAACCAATCTTTGAGCGCATCAAATTTCGTTGTATTTTCACCTCTTGCTTTGCGGCGTTTTTTGCCGCCTGATGCTGCAACCTGATGATCGTGCATGCTGATCGCCCATTGCAGTAAACCAAAACTCGTGGAATACATGGGCGAATTCAATTTATCCACAAGCCCCTTCAAATTTTGCGGCTGACCAGTTCGCACCGGCATGCCAAGCGCTTCACTGGCAATCCGGCTGATTCCCGGCAATGCCGACGTGCCCCCCGTCAATACCATGCCTGCCGGCAGCAACCCATCATAACCGGAGCGTTTGATCTCCTGCAGGATGAGGTTGAAGGTTTCTTCCACCCGCGCTTCGATGATCATGGCCAGGTCCTGACGATTAATACGCACATCTTTATCTTCACCGAAAGGGCGCATGAGGAAGTATTCCTCGGCTCCAATATCGGACCGGACGGCATGCCCCTGCTGCTTTTTGACTTCTTCTGCCTGTGAGAGGGAGAGGCGCAAACCATGCGCAATATCCTGCGTAATGTGGTTGCCGCCAACCGCCAGGACCATCGTGTGCCAGACATCGCCGTCAACGTAAATGGCAAGGTCTGTCGTGCCGCCGCCAATATCACAGACGGCCACACCCATCTGGCGTTCCTGCTCGGTCAACACTACTTCTGCCGAAGCCAGGGGGTTCAAAACGAATTGTTGAGATTCCACACCTGCCGCGCCCACACATTGACGCAGGTTATCCACCGTGGCGCTGGCAGCGGTGATGATATGCGTTTCCACTTCCAGTTTATAGCCATGCATTCCGACCGGAGTCTTGATGCCTTCCTGTCCATCCACGCTGATGCCGCGCTGAATGACGTGGATGATCTCGCGGTCATGTGGAATGGCAATGGCTTGCGCCTGCTCAAGCGCGCGGGTCAGGTCATGCACATCAATGATGCCGCCAGGGATGCCCGACGCGCCGCGGCTGTTTACAGAGGATACGTGCGCCCCAGCCAGGCTGACCAAGGCGCTGGTGATCTCAAGGCTCGATGTGCTTTCTGCTTTTTCCACCGAACGCTTTATGGCGCGGGATGCCGCCGCAAGGTCCACGACGATGCCCTTGCGGATTCCTTCGGACGGCTCAATGCCCACCCCAAGAATACGGATGGATTTATCGTCTTCCACCCGTCCCACCAGGGTGCAGATTTTGGTCGTGCCTACATCAATACCTACAACAATCTCTTCCATCATTACGGATTCTCTTCGATTGATTCTTCGAGGTTGGTCGTCTCCGCCATGCGGTAATACGGACCATCGGGATGAACAACACTGATAAACACAGGCGTACGATTACGCTGAACCAGCGAATCGACCAGGGCTTGGTACACGCGAATTTTCAATGGCATGTCGTGAGCTGTTGTGCCAAACGCCGCTTTCCAACCACGTGGATCGGTGAAACCAAAACCATCGGCGGTGGAATAGGTCAGGGTGGAGCCCGCAGGCACGAGCGGAGCCAGAGCGCGGGCGGCATCTACCAGTTGCTTTTGGATGAAAGGCGGCGGGCTGTACGGATCTGTGGACGTTTGCAACCCGGCAGGCGGGGCATCCAGCGCATCGATGGTCACCAAGCCCGCCGCTTCGCCTCGCGGCCTGAACGCGACGCCGGTTTCGTCCACCCAGGTGTACCCGCCGTTTTGCCGCCACAAAAGCGCCGGCTGGCGTTCTATTACCGTGACATACACCGTGTTCGGTAAATACACTTCGACACTGGCGGAGGTGATCTCAGGATAGTTCAAGCGCAAACGGCGTTCGAGTTCTTCCGGCTGGACGGTGAACACATTCTGACCGGAAATGCCGAGAATGCCGTTGATCTCTTCGCCCGAAATGCGGCTGTTGCCAAAGACCGATGCCGACTGGATGTAAAAATATGGCAATCGAAACGCCAGCGCCAGCAGGGTAGTGAAAATCAACGAGAGGATGAGCGCGCCCCAACGCCAGTTCGCATGAAAACGCGGCATGGAAAGCCTGGGCAGGGAAAGCTGCGGGTTGGTCAGGTGAAATTCCGGCAATCCGAATGCGATCTTGAAAGTGCGGCGTCGTTCGCGCAGTTTTGGAGGAATGACAACCGGCACAGTTGGCGTGCGCGAAGTAAACTTGACCATGGGTTTGACGGCCTGTTTGGCCGTCTGTTGTATTTCTTTGACGGCGCGTTCAGCGCGGCGGAGGCGAGCCTGCTCTGCGCGGGAAAGAGTGCGTTTAGCGCTCATGCCGTCCTCCGGCGTTCGGTGCGGTCGCGCTGGGCTTTGCGTTCGAGCGCAAGATCAATCAGACGATCCACAAGCTGGGCATAGGGTAAGCCGCTTGCCTGCCACAGTTTTGGGTACATGCTGATAGATGTAAATCCTGGAATGGTGTTCAACTCATTCAAGTAGATCTTATAGGTCTCTTTCTCAACAAAGAAATCGGCGCGCGCCATGCCTGCGCAATCAATGGCTTGATAAGCGCGGATGGCGTACGCACGGATCTGATTGGACACATCATCTGGCAATGGGGCGGGGATCAACAAGCCGGACGTGCCGTCAATGTATTTCGACTCGTACGAGTAAAACTCGCGGCTAGGCAAAATCTCACCGCAGACAGAAGCGCGCGGGTTTTCATTCCCCAGCACACTCACTTCAATCTCGCGCACGTCCCTCACGCCATGTTCGATGATGATACGGCGGTCGTAGCGGGCGGCCTCCATGAGACCTTCCGCAAGATCAGAACGGTGATTGCATTTGCTAATGCCAACCGAGGAACCCAAATTGGCGGGTTTGGTAAATAAAGGATAGCCGCCCAACGCCTCCGCTTTTTGAATGACTTCATCCAGATTGTTCTCTATATCGCCGCGCAAGACCAGGAGCGAATCCACAATGGGAATGTCGTTGGCGCGCATGACATCTTTGAAGATGCCCTTATCCATGCCAACCGATGAACCCGCCACACCCGCACCGACATAAGCAACATCCGCCATTTCGAAAAGGCCTTGAATGGTCCCATCTTCGCCGAACGGCCCATGTAAGACAGGGAAGAAGACATCCACAGATGCCAGCGTTTCAAACTTCTCTCCCATCTTGGTTTCACGCAAGACGTGCAAACTCTGGCGCGAAGCCGGGTCCGTCGGAGGAATCACACGGTCAAGATGGCCCGTCTCCCCTTTTTCAAATGCAGCAAGCGCATTCGCGCCGGTCAGCCAGTTGCCCTCCAGCGTAATGCCCACCTGCACAACCTCATAACGATTGGAATCCAAGACCGAAACCACCGAGCGTGCAGACATCAGCGAAACATCATGTTCGCCTGAACGTCCGCCAAATAAAACTGCCACTCGAAGTTTCTTCGTCATTGTGACTGGTTCCAATCGCCTGCAAGTTCAACTTCCAATTCCAACGGTATGCCGAACTTCTCTTTCACCGTGTTTTGAACTAGGCGAACCAAAGCGAGAAGGTCCTCCGCTTTGGTTTCACCATGGTTGATGAAAAAATTTCCATGCACCGTGCTGATCTCAGCATTGCCGATGCGCATCCCCTTCAAGCCTGCCGCTTCGATCAACCGTCCGGCATAATCGCCCTTGGGGTTCTTGAACATGGAGCCCATGCTGGCGCCCGGCGGCTGCGTGGCTTTTCGGCGTTCACTGAATTGGTTGATTTTAACAGACACTTCTTCTTTCGTAGAATTTTTTAACTTCAACAATGCGCTTAACACAATTCCCTCCATCTCGCCGCGCTTCAGCGCACTGGTGCGATAGCCATAGCCCATTTGTCTGAGCGTGAACTTCTCACGCCCATCCCTGGTCAACATCTCTGCCCAGATAAGATTATGAGTCATATCGCCCCCAAACGCGCCGGCATTCCCATAAACCGCGCCGCCCACTGTCCCTGGAACAGTCGCTGACCACTCCAGCCCTGCCAACCCTTTGGAGGCGCACCGCTTGGCAAGATTCGCAATGACCACGCCCGCCTCACACCAGACTTGGGGCTGGTCACCCATTTCAAAGCGGACTTCCCTCGCCCGATTCAAAATCACCACACCGCGAAAGCCCTTATCACTCACCAAGACATTCGAGCCGCCGCCCAAAATATAATAAGGCAGCTCGTGACGCCAGATCAAATGCATCGCATCCACCAGCTCCTCTGCAGACTGAACCGTCAGCAAAACATCCGCCGGTCCGCCAATCCGCGCAGACGTATACGGCGCCAGAGCCGCGTGTTCCTGCACTGCATCGCCAAACGTCCGGCGCAACACATCCACTGCCAAGGCGGTATCCACCATCCACATCCTTACGACAATTCCTTCAACAAATCCGTCGTGATCTGATCGGCATTGCCGGCAGACAAGACGATGACCACGTCATTGAAGCGCAAATGCTCCAATAAATATTTTTTTGTCTCCATAATCGTTCCGCCATACCGCGCAGATGGATGCGGCATGGCGCTTACCACTTCCGCCGAGGAAAAATCCTGTTTGGCTTCGCGTGAGGCATACACTTCTGTCACCAGCACTTCATTGGCGTCGCTAAACGCGCGCGAAAAATCATACTGCAACGTCTGTGTGCGCGAATACGTATGCGGCTGCCATACTGCCCAAATGCGCCGGTCAGGGTAACGGGCGCGAGCGCCCGCCAACGTCGCGCGGATCTCGGTGGGATGGTGGGCATAATCGTCCACCAACAGGATGCCCTTCGGCTCGCCACGGACCTCGAAGCGGCGTCCTGTTCCCGTAAACTGACTCAACGCATGCGCCGCCCTGGGCAGAGATAACCCCATCACCGCCGCGACAGACAAAGCCGCCAGCGCATTGCGTACATTGTGCTTGCCAGGAACCTGCAACGATACTGTCAAAGACTCAGCGGCAGAGCCGATGTTGGTTGAAAACGCAAAATCGAAACCGCCATTGGAATTGGAGCGAACGGTACGCGCCAGCATCCACTGTGGGCTGTTGATGGTCATATCGCCTTGAATAGAGTAGGAAACCACGTTTAATCCTCTGCGGCGGGCATACGAAAGCAACATGGTTGAGCCTTCATCCTCCGCGCAGGCAATCAGCGCGCCATCGGGCGGCAGTATGTTCACAAAACTCTCGAAAGCAGAGTACATATCCTTGAATGTTGGGAAGCAGTCGGGATGATCATGTTCAAGGTTGGTGACCACTTCAATGAGCGGTTTGAGCCCGAGAAACATGCGGTCATATTCATCCGCCTCAATGACAAAAGTATCGCCCCTGCCAGCCCGGGCATTGGTCCTGAGGTTGTTCAAGGCGCCGCCCACAATAAAAGAAGGATCCCGGTCGAGCTTGTACAACATCCACGCAATCATCGCAGTCGTGGTGGTTTTGCCGTGTGTCCCGGCAATGGCAACCCCTTTTTTCTTTTCCATCAATCTGCCCAGAAAGTCGGAGCGTTTATATACAGGAATGCCTGCCCGTTTCGCCGCTTCGACTTCGGGATTCTCATCCTTGATGGCAGAGGAACGAATGACCAGCTCTGCGCCAGAAACATGGCGGGGATGATGACCGATGTAGATACGCACACCCATATTCTGCAAATCGGCGGCAAAAGGAGAAAGCAATTGGTCGGAACCTGTCACATCATAGCCGCTTTCTTTGAGCAGGCGCGCGATAGCAGACAACCCTGACCCGCCAATGCCGATGAAGTGTACGCGTTTCATAATCTGATCCACTGTATGGTTTTAGATGTACACAACCAGGATGAAAATGAGGATGAGAATGACAGCGAAGTAAATTTGCGGCTCCGCCAGAAAACGCGGCGGCATGATCTCCATCATGCGGGTGATGGAAGCCACAATGGCCGGATCGGTAGCTGGGCTAATGATGTGGCTGTATGGATAGCCTGCCACATGGTTGTTATAGAGTACCGTCCCGGCAACCAGATACCCATTGACCCCGCCCAACACCGCCCCAAAAAGAGAATCCTGTAAACGCTCGCGGGCGGCTTTCCCCGCCAGGCGCGAAATGTTCACCGTCTGATAGCCGAAGTACACCAGCGCAATAAGAATGATGGTCCGAATCCAAAACAGGGATCGGAGAGAATCGGGCGTGGCAGTGGAAGGTTCAGCCAGCGCCCTGACCAAAGGAACATAGCGCTCCAGCAACAGGGTGACTGCCAGGGCAGTCACTACGCTGAAGATAACCATCAACTCTTTCGCCCATCCGCGCATGGCGCCAATGATGCCAAAGAGAAAAACATACATCCAGAAGATATAAATAATGCTCATCATAAGGGTGGGTCTCCTGCCAGTTTCGCCAACTGGGCGGCAATCTCCGCTGCCGCTTGTGGATGGGATAGTTTTTTCATTGCGGCGCGCATGGCATTGCGCTTGTTCGCGTTCGTCAACAGATCATGGATGACGGGCAAAAGTTTATCGTTCAAATATTCATCCGGCAAGATGACGGCCGCATTGCGTTCGGCAAGATAATCGGCATTGACTTTTTGATAGCGCCAAGCGTACGGATACGGGGTCAGCACAGCAGGCAAGCCAAACAGCGGATATTCTCCCAAGGTGGACGCGCCTGCGCGGGAGAGCGCCAAATCGGCTGAGGCAAGCGCCGCGCCCATTTCATGTAAATAGGGCAAGACGCGATAGCGGCGCTGCATCTGTCTCGGTAATTTTTGCGCCGCTTCTTCAAAGGTTGGATGATCGAGTGAACCGGTCAGGTGAATGATCTGTGCCAATCGCAGCAGCTCTTGCAGATGTCTTAACACCGCCATATTGATGGAACGCGCGCCTTTACTTCCGCCAGTCACCAACAGGGTGGGAAGAGAAGAATCCAGATTGAGGTGAGACATGGCTGTTTCACGAGACCAGTTCAAAAGTCCGGGGCGAAGCGGATAGCCGGTGTGGATGATGCGCTCGGGGTGTGAGAAATATTTTTTTGAGTCCGGTGCGGTTACGGTGACGACATCCGCGAAATAGCCGAGGAACTTGAGCGCAAGGCCCGGCTCGATATCCGGCACGTATAGCACAATGGGCAGGTCGCGTCCGGCAACTGCCATGGGGGCTGCCACATACCCGCCGGTAAAGAAGAGCACGTTGGGTTTGAAGTCGTTGAGAATACGGCGTGACTCGAGAACACCGCGGGCGAGCCTGGCGATGTTGCTTGGGAGGGCCCGCAGCCCAACGCCATGCAGACCGGCAGCAGGAATCGAACGATATGGAATGCCTGCGCGTTTCACGAGGTCTTCTTCCATACCGCCTTCGCCGCCAACCCACAAGGTTTGGGCGCTGGGATGCTTATTCTTGAGCGCTTCGTGAACGGCGAGCGCGGGGTATACGCCTCCGCCCGTTCCACCAGCGCAGATGAGCAGCCGCACTATACGACCTCCATTCGTCATCTGTTACATTTGTGCTGTTTCCCTGTCGGGAAATGTTAAAGAGAATGCCTAATGCCGCCAGAGTGGTGACAAGGTTCGAACCGCCGGCGCTCACAAAGGGAAGCGCATTCCCGGCGAACGGCAGCAAACCGACCATGACGGCCATATTGATGAGAGCCTCCAAACCAATCCAAATCACCAGGCCAGAAGCGATCAATGTTCCAAGCATGTCGGGGGCGCGGCGGGCAATGACCAGCCCGCGCCAAACGAGCGCCCCGAACAAACCAATTAATCCCACGCCGCCAAACCAGCCAAGTTCTTCGACAACGACTGCATAAATACTGTCGGTGGGAGGCACAGGCAAGCCGGTCACTTTAGAACGCGAGTTTCCAATACCCACGCCGAACCAGCCGCCGTTTACGATGGCTTCGAACGAACGGCGCACGTGATACGAAGCCTGCAACGGGTCTTTAATGCCCGCAACAAAATCGGTCACGCGCTGCTGTCCCGTCAGACTCAAGGACACCACCAACCATGCCACAAAAGCAGCGATCACCAACAAGCCGCTGATCTGTTTTAGATCACCGCCTGCCAGGAAGAACAATAATCCACCGAGCATCAGCACCGTGGCGGCGGCGCTTAAGTCTGGTTGTTGATAGATCAAACCGCCCACCACACCAAGGATGACGCCCAGCGGGATGAGACCAAAGGTAACATCCTTCAACATATCGCGCTTGGCATACAACCACACGGCAAGATATAAAATGGAAACCAACTTCGCCAATTCAGACGGTTGAATGGAACCATTGAAGATCGTACGAGTGGCGTTAAAGCGCACTTCGCTAAGTGCCAACACCGCAAACAGCATCAGGACTGTGAACGCCATGGCAGGCACGATCCATTGACGCCAGCGGTGATAATCCAAAAATGCAAGCGCCAATGCCGCAACAATGCCCAACCCAAGCCACATTAACTGGCGGTTGAACATATACATGGCATCTTGATAGGCAGCGTACGAAAAATCCCACGAAGCAGAGTACAGCATCACCAAACCAAACACAATCAAAGCCACCACGATCACAAGCAGGGGCATATCAATCCCGCGCGCAAAACGCGGGGCGCGCTGTTGAGGCAATGTAGTTTCTACGAAAGGTCCAACACCCATTTTCTAAACATCTCTCCTCTCTCTGCAAAATCTTTGAACTCATCAAAACTCGCGCCGCCCGGCGATAAAAGGACCACATCCCCGGCAGATGCAACGTCCGCCGCAAGCGTGACCGCCTCTTTAAGAGACACCGCCCGGCGGACATCCACGCCTCGTTCCCCGCCGACAGCGGTTATGGCTTTCTGAATCATCCCGACCGCCTCGCCAAAGACCACCACATGATCCACACGTTCGTGGATAAGTTTGGCAAGATCACCCCAGGGAAGGTTTTTATCACGTCCGCCGAGCATAAGCACAATGGGTTCACGAAAAGCATGGATCGCCGCCGCCGCGCGTTCGGGCGCTGTGGCAATCGAGTCGTTATACCAACGCACGCCGCGCAATTCGCGGACAAGTTCGAGCCGATGCGGCACACCCCGGAATTCCTCCACGGCTTCAAGCATGTCATCCAGTTTGAATCCAGCGGCATGCCCAATGGCAAACGCCGCAAGGACATTGGCCACATTATGATCGCCGCGCAGTTGAACTTTTTCGCGCATCAGCAATGGCACGTAGGCAAAGCCGTCTCGCAGGCTGAGCAAGCCGTCGTGCAAGTACGCGCCGTTCAAGCCCTCTTCCAAACCGCGCAGGCTGAAAACCTGCAAATTTCCCTTTACCCGATTCCGCAAATCCCAGGCGCCTTTGTCATCACATCCCAAAATTGCCGCATCCTTCGCCGACTGAAATTCCAGAATTCGAGCCTTGGCGTTGGTATAGGCTTCCATCGTACCGTGACGATCCAGATGATTCGGGGTGATATTCAGAATCGCCGCAATATTCGGGGAGATGGTCATTTGTTCGAGCTGAAAAGACGATAACTCCAGGACCGCAATATCATTTGCAGACATATCATCCACATAATTGATGAGCGGGTCGCCAATATTTCCGCCCGTGTAGGAGCGATTTGCCATTGAAAGGCTTGCCATGTTACCCACTAATGTGGTTGTGGTGGTCTTGCCAGCCGAACCTGTGATGCCGATGGTCTTGCAAGGGACGACTTCCATGAAAATCTGCGAATCGTTCGAAAGCGGAATACCACGCCTGACGGCTTCCTCGATGATGGGCAATGTCAAGGGTATGCCGCCTGAAAGACAAAGCATTTCGGTTTCGTCCAGCAATTCAAGCGGGTGGCCGCCTGTCACCCATTCCACATTCACATCGGAAAGCGATTTCTTCGCAAGGGCAAGTTCCTCTTCGGCGCGCGCATCATTCAAGGTCACGTTTGCGCCGTGACGGGAGAGCCAGCGGGCGAGGGCGAGTCCCTGCCTTGCAGCGCCGAGGATGAGAATGTGCCTGCCAGTCCAATTAAGCATGATCAAACCTGCGACAATCCTATTCCAACCAGCGCCGCCATCAAACCGATGAGCCAAAAACGCTGAACGACTTGAGTCTCGCTCCAGCCAAGCAATTCAAAATGATGGTGGATGGGCGTCATCTTGAAGAAACGCTTGCCGCCTGTTATGCGGAAGTAGGCGATCTGAATAACAACACTTAACATCTCAGCCAGTGGAATGATACCGATCACCAACAGCATGGGCCACTGCCCCGTCATCAGGGCAATCACTGCCAGCGCTGAGCCAAGCGCCATGGAGCCTGTATCTCCCATAATCAACTGAGCAGGATGGACATTGAACCATAAATATCCAAACAATGCGCCAACCAATATAAAACAGAAACGGGCAAGGTAGATCTGTTCCTGCATCAGGGCGATGCCGCCAAATGCCGCAATCGCTGTGGCCGCGATCAAACCTGCCAAGCCGTCCAAGCCGTCTGTAAAATTGACAGCGTTCGATTCTGCTACAATGATGAACGCTGCCAGCGGGACATATAACCAGCCAATCTCGATCTCAAAGAAGAAACCGGGCAGATATAGATCTGGGACATCAATGATGTATTTCAAGGCATAGGCAGTCGCCAGCGCCAAGACCACCTGCACAGCGAACTTGGTACGGGCGCGCATCCCATCCCCTTTGCGTTTGCCATGAATCCCCTCCCAGTCGTCCACAGCGCCGAGGATGGCAAACCCAACCATCACTGCCATCGGCAGAAGCACCGAGCGGCCAATTCCACTGGTGGTGACACCGATCAGGGCAACTGCATTTAATAATCCACTCAATAGTAAGACGGGCATAATGAACATTACCCCGCCCATGGTCGGAGTGCCCATCTTCACGCGGTGTCCTTCCGGTTGTTCGATGCGAATGATCTTGCCCAGTTTGAAATGCCGCAAGATGCGCAGCAAGGGACCGCCCCAAATGGCTGTCATGATAAACGCCAGACCGGCAAGGCTGAGTGAAAGGGCAATATCTCTCATGAACGTAACTCCAATGCGGCGGCGATGCGATCCATGCGCAAACCATGCGAGCCTTTGAGGAGCACGGCGTCTTTTGAGGTGAGGTGGACGCGCAGCCAGTCCACAATGGGGGCGATATCTTCGAATTCCATAATGCTTGCGGGTCTCATTCCGGCGCGGCGGGCGGCTTCAGCGATCATATGTCCGCGTGTGCCAAGCGTGATGAGCACGTTTGCCACTTGTGCGGCGCGCAGACCCACCATCTCATGTCCCTGGCGCTCATACGGTCCCAGCTCCAGCATGTCGCCCAGCACCGCAATCTTGCGGCCTTCAAGTTCGTCCAGCAAATTAAGCGCCGAGAGCATCGACTCAGGCGCGGCATTGTAGGTGTCATCCAGAATCAACGCGCCGTTCTCCGTACGGACGGCGACCAATCGAAGTTGGGTATGCCCGTAAGAAAGCCCCATGATGATCTCCTGCCAGGTCAAACCATCATTCAACCCAACGGCAGCAGCCCGCAAGGCCGTGTGGACGGAGTGCCGTCCTATCATCGGAACACGCATATGCAAAACTTCCCTGCCATAATGCAAGCGGAAACGAATGCCATCCAAACCAAGCCCTTCGATCTGGTCGGCCCACAGGTCTGCTTCGGGCGAAAGACCATAAAAGAAGACCCTGCCGGGGGTTTTCTCTTCCATTTTGCGAACCCACGGATCATCAAAGTTCAAAATGGCAATTCCATTCGGCGCAGGTGGAAGCGCCTGCGCCAGCTCCGATTTGCCAAGGAAGATGTTCTCCTGCGAACCAGCACGCTCCGCGTGGACGGTGCCAACATTGCTCACCACACCGATGTGCGGCTGGGCAATATCGCATAAAAAGGCGATTTCGCCAATAACATAAAAGCCCATTTCGAGAACGGCTCGTTCATAGCCCTTGCCAAGTCTTAGAATGGTAAGCGGAAGTCCAATCTCGTTGTTGAGATTGCCAGGACTCTTCAGGGTGCGGTATTTGACACCCAGCACTTCTGCCACGGTCTCTTTGGTGGTGGATTTGCCCACACTGCCGGTAATGCCAACCACCCGCAGGTCTTTCAATTGACGGCGCCAAAAACGCGCGATCTGCTGCAGGGCAGCGATGGTATTGTCCACGCGCAGGCAGAGGGGAGATTCCACGCTCGGCGTAAAATCAGCCGGTAGAGCAGCGCGCAGGTCAATGGTCCGGAAGGAGGCATCCACATCTCGTTGGATTAAAGCAAAAGACGCCCCCCTCTTGAAAGCATCTGCAATGAAGTCATGTCCATCCATTTTTTCACCAGGGATGGCAATAAAGAGGGAACCTGGGATGACCTGCCGCGAGTCGATGGCGCCTTCACTGATCACTGTGGAGGCGTTCGATGGGCGAACGGAGGTGAGCGCTTCAAGAACGTCGGCAAGTGTGAGCATGTTATTTGAGCGCAATCTGCTGTCGGATCGAATCGGGCGGAATATTTAACAGGATGACAGTGCGCTGCGCCATTTGCGCAAAAACAGGCGCGGCGGTTTCAGAGCCCCAGGGCGATTCGGTGGGGCGTTCGAGCCAGACGTAGATCATGAACTGCGGGTCATCCACTGGTCCCCAGCCAATGAATGAGGTATTGGTTGCGTCGCTTTCATAAATGCCATCCACAGGAATTTGCGCAGTACCGGTCTTGCCAGCCACGCGATACCCTGGCACCAAAGCAAGCGACGATTCATTTTCAAGAGAAATCGCGAGCATTTCAGAAAGTGTGTCCGCCGTCTGTTTGGAGATAGGCGTTGCGCCAAACTGGTCTGGCGCTTCATACTGGCGGCCATCGCGCACCATGGCATACAAAACATGCGGAATAACCATACGCCCATCGTTGGCAATGGCAGAAGCCGCCGCCATCATTTGGATCGGGGTAACTGCTATGCCTTGACCAAAGGCATTGGTGCCGAGGTCTACGGGATACCAATCCGAATCGCCCGGAACCTTGAGCCTGCCCGGCGCTTCCCAGGCCAGGTCCACGCCGGTGAGGTGGCCCAGTCCAAACGCATCCATATAGTTGTAGAAAGTGGTGGCGCCCATTTGCGTGGATAGGTTTACCATGCAGACATTAAGCGAATGCTGTAAACAGCCGACCATGTTCTGAACACCCCATGGATTGCGATCCCAGTTCTGAATGGTGACTCCGCCAATTAAGACCGAGCCGGTATCAAGATAGGTTGTATTCGCAGTGACGGTATGACTATCCAAGGCTGCCGCCATGGTGAAGATTTTGACAACAGAACCCGGTTCATACGTCTTGGAGATGGCAGGGTTGAATTCGGTGGCGTTGTCGTACACCACATCGTAATTCCAAAACGTGTTCAGGTCCATGCGGCGGGAGACGGCAATGGCAAGCAGCTCGCCATTACGCGGGTCCATGATGGCGATCAAACCGTCTTGTGCGCCGTAGGTCCCCAAGGCAGTATCCAGAATATCTTCGGCGGCGGCTTGCAGATCACGATTAATGGAAAGCACCAGGGTTGTGCCATCGGGCGCATCGGGAATTTCAAACGCCTTGTTTGGGTCGGTTGGCACCAGCGCCGTGACAGGGTTGCCCGCAAGCAGGGTATCGTATTTTTCTTCCACGCCAAAGTAGCCTTTGCCTTCACGGTTAACAAAGCCGAGGATGTTGGAACCAAGGGCATGTTCGGGGTAACTGCGTTGAGGGTGCGATTTGAATTGCAAGCCGGTCAAGCCGCCCAGCGAACCTTCAGGAGCCTGTTCATTCAATGCCTTTTTGAGCTCCTGAAGATAAAGCGCCTGCGACGATTCGACATAATCGGCAAGGACGATATAGTTGATTCCCTCAGGCGGGTTCTGAATGACTTGCATCAGGTTCTCGTATTCGAGCCCGAGCGTATCGGCTACTGCAAAAGAAATGGCGTGCGGGTCGGTCATCACGTTCAGGTCTACCCCAACTTCATAGACGATCTTCTCGCCGGCGAGCAGGCGCCCATTGCGGTCGTAGATTTCGCCGCGATTGGGATAAAACGTGCGGTATTCATAGGCATAATTTTCCGCCTGCTGGCGGAAGATCTCTGCTTCGGGGCTGTTTTGAATACGCGTCATCTGCACCACAATGGCCAACGCAAAAAAGGCGATCATACCCGCCAACACCTGACTGCGTCGTCCATATTGCTGTCTCATTATTGAGCGCTCCGTGTAGAGGACAAAAACTTTTCATCCATCCAATCCAACAGGGATTGATTATATGCAGGGGCAATCGTGAGAACAGTCAACGGCCCCGCGTCAGATGACGAAAGATCTACGGCTTCAGGAGTCACATATCCCGGCACCACGAGGTATTCCAACTCATCCGGCTCCACCGGGCGGAAGCCCATCTCCCTTGCGCGCTTTTCCATTGAAGCGGCGGAGGTCAGTCCGGCAAGCTGGGTCTGCAAGTCGCTGCTCACCTGCCGGCTGATGGCAATCGCCTCGGTCAAGTTCTGGATCTCCCGCCCGGCAATTGCCGTGCGGGAAGTCACGTTCAAGTACAAAGCCGCCGCCATCGCAAACAGCACCACCACCAGCAAGGCGTTGCCGATCCACTGACGTTGCACGCGCCACGGAGCAACCCGATACGCATGTACCAGGTGATTGACATTGGGGAATTGGACGTTTGGTATGTTCATAACTTTTCTACAACTCTAAGTTTGGCGCTGCGCGCGCGAGGGTTTTCTTTTATCTCTTCCTCGCCCGGCAGGATTGGCTTCTTATTCACTAACGTCACGACCGCCTTGCGTTCCGCTTCATAAATTCGTTCATAAGGCGGGTTGACGAGATCCTTGCTCTGCTCTCTGAAATACTCCTTGACGATGCGGTCTTCCAACGAGTGGAAGGAGATCACCGCGCATCGTCCGCCAGACTTTAGGGCTGCCACGGCTTGCGGAAGCGTTTTCTCCACTGCGGCTAATTCGTCGTTGACGGCGATTCTCAAAGCCTGAAAGGTCTGCGTGGCGGGGTGGGTCTTGTCGCCCCGGCGTGGACTCACTTTCTCGATGACAGCGACCAGCTCACCCGTCGTATGAAGCGGACGACTGTTCACGATTGCGCGGGCGTTCTTTCGCGCATCCCGGTCTTCACCATATTTGAAGATGATGTCGGCAAGTTCGCTTTCATCAAAGGTGTTGATAATCTCATCCGCGCTCATGGTGGCGTTGACGCCAAAACGCATGTCCAGTGGGCCATCCTGCATGAAGGAGAAGCCGCGTTCGGGGTTGTCGAACTGCATGGACGAGGCGCCCAAGTCAAGGATAATGCCGTCAATGCCATCCCATTTCAACGAAGCAAGCCGCTCACGGAGAGTGATATGGGAGGCCTGCGCGAGATGAACGCGACCTTCGTAAGGAGCCAAGGTCTCACGAGCAATTGCCAGCGCCTGCGGGTCCACATCGAGACCGAGCAGTTGCCCATCGGGCGCGCAAGCCTCCAGGATGCCGCGAGCGTGTCCGCCCGCGCCTACCGTACCATCCACATACCGCCCGCCATGGCGGGGTTGCAGAGCGTGTATAATCTCTTGGTAAAGTACAGGTTTGTGTTGCATGGTTCTCGTAGGGATGGGTCTTGCACCCATCCAGGGGGTGACTTTCGGTCACCCCTACGATGATGATTTCGATAAATCCAATGTGGAGAAGCGGGCGTTGTTCGCTTCGGTGTTCTGCAGCAGCGCCATCTGCTCAGCCCAGGTGGCAGGAGCCCACACTTCAAAATACTCACCTTGCCCCGCCACCACCAGCTCCCCGCTCGGCACGCCAAGAAATGTGCGCAAATTCTGCGGAACGAGGATGCGCCCCACCTTGTCCACTTCGACCGGATACGCATTGGCAAGGATCAAGCGGCGCAGAAGACGGGCGGTTGGGTCAGCAAGGTTCATGGCTTCGATGCGCTCATACACCTGTTTGAAATACGCCTCGGTGAGAACCATGAGGCATTTATCAAAGCCCTGCGTGATGTAGGCGCCGCCTTCCAGCAACTCACGGAAGCGCGCCGGAATCATCAGGCGACCCTTATCATCGAGGTTGTGCTGGAACTGACCCAAGAACATTTGTGCTACTTATCCTCTTAATGACATGAACGCCGGGACGCCCGGCGCTTCTACCACTTTCTACCATTTCTTACCACATTATACCCTTTCAGGGGTAAAAATCAAGTGGAAAGAGGATATTCTGCCTTGCATTTTCATGAGGACTATGCCCACTTTCACCTTCCTTGAAGCCAGCCGCTGGCGAGATTACGAACTACTCGACTCCGGAGACGGGTTAAAACTAGAACGCTTCGGCAAATACATTTTTGCGCGCCCCGAATCGCAGGCGATGTGGAGCCGCGCCCTGCCCCAATCCGAGTGGGACAATGCCCACGGGGTCTTCATCCCCAGCGGCGAAGAAAGCGGCGGGCATTGGCAGTTGAAGAAGAGGGTGGATGAGAAATGGGTAATGAGTTATCCCCTCACCCCTTGCCCCTCTCCCTCAGGGAGGGGAGATGGCGTGAGGGATTTGCGATTCAACGTGATGACGACGCCCGGCCGTCACCTCGGCGTCTTTCCTGAAGTCGCCTCTCATTGGGACTTTATGGCTGACTCCATCCAGAAAGCGGGCGACAAGCCGAATGTTTTGAATCTCTTCGGCTACACCGGTCTGGCGACCCTTGCCGCCGCCGCCGCTGGCGCAGCAGTGACCCATGTGGATGCCTCGAAAAAATCTGTGGCGTGGGCGCGAGAAAACCAGGAACTCTCCGGATTGGGCGATAAACCCATCCGCTGGATCGTGGAAGATGCCTTGAAGTACGTCCAACGCGAAGCCAAGCGCGGAGTCAAATATGACGGCATCATCCTCGACCCGCCCAAGTTCGGGCGCGGACCCAAGGGCGAAATTTGGGAAGTATATAAATCTTTGCCGAATCTGTTGGATGACATTCGTCAATGCTTGAGTGATCATCCCCTCTTTGCGATCGTGACTGTCTACGCGGTGCGAGCCTCTGCCATTCACATCGCCCAGGCTGTCGATGAAATGATGAAGAAATATAAAGGCTCACTTGATAGCGGCGAACTGGTGACGCGTGAAAAAAGCGCGAACCGCCTGCTTTCCCAAGCAGTTTACGCAAGGTGGTCTTC
Organism: Chloroflexota bacterium; assembly: GCA_013388795.1. Classification (GTDB taxonomy): domain Bacteria; phylum Chloroflexota; class Anaerolineae; order Anaerolineales; family Villigracilaceae; genus Villigracilis. The sequence goes on from JACAEP010000039.1 coordinate 33,267, forward strand.
CCAATAAACAGAACTCCGAGGTTTTTACGCCTCGGAGTTGTTGACCCAACTATCCTTTTGCCTCATCGCTTGCAACCGCGCCGCCCCTGGATGGAGCTACAATCTTCTTCAGCAAATCATACCAGAAAGATGATCCCTGAGAAACCGCCACAGCGGTCAGACCCAGCCCGATAAACTTCAATAGAGCAAAAGAAGCCCAAACTGCCCAGCCTGCATTGGCAGCGGGAAGTTCCGTCTGCCACCAACCGATACGGATGATATTCAAATCCAGCAACTGCTGAAGCAAGTCATCCATGCGGGCTTCGGCATCATCCTGCTGGACAACCAATTCCGCCTGAGCCACCGCCAGCGCGCGGACGCTTGCATTGCCCCATAACGTTTGGGCAAGTTGGATGCTGTCTGTGCCAAGCAGGAAAGTCAACAGAATGGAAAGCACAATAACAAAACTGCGGGCATTGGCTTTAAAAGTCGCCGAAGCCTGATCCATGACGCCGGAGAAATACGCAAAGGTGCGTTTGCGAAGTTCCTCAATGCTCGTCACCCCCTGATTGACCCACTTAAGCATGGCCTGCTTCCCCTCCGATTCGGGGAAGGCGTTGATCAACTCCTTTAATTCATTTGCTTCAAATTCCTTCGAGGCCGTCAAACCAACGAAATCGAAATAAGACTCCACCAGGATGGCGGCGGGAATCTTCTCCAATTTCTTGGGTTCGGTGGCGGAAGTCAAAACGCTGAACATGTTTTTGTATCGAATCGGACGCAGCGCCTGAAGCTGGGGAAGTTTGACAAAATCGCCCACATGCCTGTCGCCTACGATCTTCATCAAGTGCCGCTCCAATGACCTGCCGCGCGTCTCAAACGCTTCATTGATCCATTGAGTGATTAACGAAACGAGAGAACCAAGAACATAGTACACAAAGATCAAACCAACAACCACTTCCACTGCTTGTGAGATCGACATACCCTTCTCCTTTGATATGTATTAATGTCTATTTTTTTCAAGCTGCGTGAGCCATTGCAACGGACGCCCCCAGCGAGCGCGCTCTCGAACAACAGTCTGCCCGCGCTTGGGCTTCTCCCATTTGGGTCCGGTTGGGCCTGATTCCTCGCTTAACAAACTTTTCACCCCCCACAATCCTTTATATTGTACCCATCCCGGTTCGGAATTCAAGAGGACACATTGCCATTCCTTCACTGGCGGCAGGGATACCCTCCGATCGGACATGATCCGCTTCAAATAACTGGAGGACTTAAGCATCGGCTCCTTCAAATTTCTCCCTTGAAAGCCAATTCGCAAGCCATCGCCTGTGGCGATCTCCATCGGCAAACGCACGATGAAATGGTCCGTTTCATCACGCAGATCATCGAAGACATGCTCCTCAAAAAGATGTTGTCCCATAAGGCGCATTTCTTCCAGCGCAATATGACGCGCCTTTTGGCTTGGGTTAAACAAAAGGAAAAGATAGTGGATCAAACCATCGAACCAGAAAAGGAAGCGCTGCAGTCGCCCGGGTTTGTACATAGAAGGCGAGCGGATGACATCCGGTTTGCTGTAATTGGCATGCGAGCCCAATGCCGCATAAACAACGGGGTGTGTCGTCTCATTGCCACCCGAGTCTTGAGCCTTGATCATCTTGTCCCAGCTCTCGATATTCCCTGCCCCATGTTGGGAAAGCAAAACAGAATGCGGCGCGTCATTCTTCAAATAGACCGCCACCATTTCCCAATCCCCTTCGTGATGATTGAACCCATTGGCGGCGAGCCGCCAGTCATTGAAGGCATAAAAGAAATGATACTGCAACGCAGTCCATTGATCTCCCGCTTCATCGGTTTCTCGAAGCACCCGCCCATAATAGACCGGCTGCTTATGCTCTCTCAGGATCTCGCCATATAACTTTCCCGATTCCACTGCGATCCGCTCGGTGGATTGCGAAAGCATGTCCATGACCAGACCGGGACCTTCCGGCAGGATTTGTTCGACGATAAATTTCAACAAACGCATCAGCAGATAGAAAAGAGCAAGGATGTAAATCGGCAGCAGAATAAAGTACTCCACTTCGATACTAATTCCAGGGATCGGCCGAAGGAAGAACCAGACTGGAGCCGTGCTCAGCGAAACAAAGGCCAAAACAGCCAGCATGGCGGGGATGATGCGTAAACGAATCGGCGACGCCAGCATGAACAAGACCAAGGCCGCCAAGAAGGACGCGCTGCCTGCCGCCTCAATGCCGGCCAGCCCAAGCGCGACCCAACCGGCAGCCAAAGCGATCCCCGAGCCAATGCCCCACCACCACCAGGCGTCAAAATCATACAAAGGTTTATTCACGAACCGCAAAAAGAATTCGTGGCTTTCCAACCTGCCAATTTTTTCAGCCAGCGGTTCATTCAAATGACCGAGCAATTCTGCAGCCCCGCTCGGCCCGCTTGGAAAGAGCATACATTTTTCGAGGTACGGCTCCACCGCCATTGGAAAAAAACGTTCACTTTTGGCAAAGCGCAAAACAGGCTCGTATTTTTTCAGTAATTCCAAGTCATCCATGAAGCCTCTATGGTATAAACGCAATATGAACCCAAATGATCTTATCCATTCATTCGAATCCCATTTTAACGCCAAACCGGTTTTCATTGCACACGCGCCTGGAAGAGTAAACTTGATTGGCGAACACACAGACTACAATGATGGGTTTGTGCTGCCTATGGCCATTGACCGTGGGGTCTGGCTGGCGCTTCGTCCACGTCAAGACGGAAAAGTCCGCATCTTCTCTCTAGACCTTGAAACTGAGTCGGAGTTTGAAATATATTCTCTTCACCGAGAAGGAGGCTGGATCGAGTATCCCAAAGGCATTGCCAGCGAGCTCATAAAAGCCGGGTATTCGCTCAAGGGCTTTGATGCGGTCTTGACGGGCAATGTTCCGCGAGGCGCCGGTCTCTCCTCGTCTGCTGCTGTAGAGTTGGCGACTGCGTGCGCCTTCGCAGCCGCCTCGGGCTTTGAATGGGATGCCCCCCGCATGGCAAGGCTTGCTCAAAAAGCAGAGAACGAGTGGGTGGGAGTCAACTGCGGCATCATGGATCAAATGGCAAGCGCTGCCTGCAAGGAAGCTCACGCGCTGTTTCTGGATTGCCGTTCACTGGAAATTCAACACGCGCCGCTTCCCCAGGATGTTTCAGTCGTGATTCTAGATACATCCACCCGGCGCGGGCTGGTCGATTCCGCATATAACGAGAGGCGCAGTCAGTGCGAAAAAGCGGCAGATTGGTTGAGGGTAAAGGCATTGAGAGATGTCAGCGTGGAAGAATTTCATAAAAGGAAAACAGGTTTGGACGAAATCACCATAAGGCGCGCCCGGCACGTTGTCACGGAGAATGCGCGTGTTTTGGAAGCCCTCGAAGCCATGAAACAAGGGGACGTTAAGCGATTGGGCGAGTTGTTCAACGCCAGTCATGAAAGTCTGCGCGATGATTTCGAGGTGACTAATGATGCGCTTAATATCATGGTGGCATGCGCGCGTGAACAACCGGGGTGTTATGGCGCGCGAATGACAGGCGCAGGATTTGGGGGATGCGCCGTGGCGTTGGTTGAGCGGGAAAAAGCCGAGGCGTTTGCTCAGGATGTTGCCGCCGCATACAGGCACAGGTGTGACTTGGAGGCGAGCATTTATGTCTGTCAAGCCAGCGCTGGAGCCCGCATCCTCCAGGTCTAATCAAAACGGGACACATGGCTGTGCCCCGTTTTGATTAGGTGTATGCCATTTGCTCGACTGGCACACGTTCGCGTTTGCGCTGCTGGCGTTTGATGATGCGCTCGGCGGCGATGCGGGTTTGTCGATGAAGGGCGTTGCTGACAATCAGCTTCATGAACTTGGCGTGATTGGTCTTTGGGTCGTTAAGCAATGAAAAATCGGCGGAACCCGGTTCATGTGGAGGGTAAAAAATACCGCAGTTGGGGTTGATCTCGAGCATGTGGATGATGCCATCGGCACCCATGCGGTAATCACAGCGCGCGTAACCGTTGCCGCCCAATTCTTTAAAAACCCGCGCGGTTTGTTCGCGCAGGGTCTTTTCAATGCGCGGGTCGGTTACCACTGCCACAGACATCTTTTCGTAATCGACCCATTTCATGTCGTAATGCTTGAAGGACTCACCCGCAGGGAAGATGAATTCAACCGGGGTGAAGGTGAAGGGCTTGTTGGGGTTTTCCACGTTCTCGGCGATCAGACAAGTGAACTCGCGCCCTTCGATGAATTCTTCAATGAGGGCGCGTCCAAATTCTGCGATCTCAAGCTTCAACTGTTCGCGCAGTTCTTCAAGGGTTTCCACGCGCGAACTGCGGCGGATGCCAACGCTGGCATATCCATGCGGAGGCTTGACCAGCATGGGGAATTTGAGACGCCTGGCAATCTTCTCCGCATCTTCCATGCGGCTGGCAAACATCCAATTGGGCGTGGGGACAGAGACGCGTTTGGCGGCGTTCTTCATTTCATCACGAGTAGGGTCAAAGAATTTCGAATCGGCTCCGGTAAATGCCGCATTGTATTTTTCAAGCGCCTTGACTAGGGCAATTCCTGAAAGCGCGTCGTCGGGTGTGCCGTCACACAGGTTGACAAAGACCTCCACGCCTTCATCCATCAACTGTTTGATCTGTTTCTCTACTTGTGTTGGCTCCACATGATGCTGCTTCCAACGATAGCCGTTCATGTAAGGTGAAGGATCGTATGGAATATCGTTGTCATCAGGTGTGCTTGTCAGTACGCAGATATACATGATATTTCCTTTATGCTCTCTCTTATTTCGATTTTTGTTGCCGCATCATTTTGTATTCATTATCTTGTCAATGCAATATAAAACAATAACATTGACGCATAAATATTATATGATTATTTTATACAACAATTGTTTTATGTAAAGGTTTTGGAACATGCATTTATCTTAAAATATTTATTTATTGATTTATCATAGCCCGTGAACAGCCCGATAATTCTATTAAGGTTTTTAAGGTTTTTAAGGTTTTTAAGGTTATTAACGTTTTTAAGGCAGACATTGGGAGCAAACACATAACCCGGCAGATTAAACGACAACTCCCCATCAAGATGGAGAGTTGGGTTGAAAGCCGGAACCGCGTTTTTTACTTTATTTCAATTTCCACTTCAGCGCTCATGCCCCACAACAATCCTTCCAGTTGTTCATCCAGTTCGATCGCCACGGGATAGACCGCATCGCCGCCCATCGTTTCGGAGATCGGTGAAATGCGTATCACGCTGCCTGTCACGGTCACATCCATGGCTTCGATATACACCCGCGCGCGCTGCCCCACGTTTACACGCGCAATATCCCGTTCGCTTAAGTCGGTCGTTGTGATCTGAAGGTTTTTCAAATCGGCCAGTGTGACAACAACTTGATTAACCTGCGCCAATTCACCGGGAATCGCGGCAATATCCACAACCGTTCCATCAAAAGGAGCCGATAACGACGCCTGGGCAAGGTTTGCAAGCGCAGAATCCCACGCGGCTTTAGATTGATCGGCTAGCGCTTGCGCCTTAAGATACACTTCGCGCGGCAGGCTGTACCAACTCTTCTTGCCGGTATCCGGGTCAACATAGAGAACCTTATCCGCTTTTTGCAATTCGGCATACTGGCTTCTTGCCTTGTAATCGGCTTCAGCAGAAATAACAGCATATTCAAGGTCAGGCACATTCAGGGTCATCAAAAGATCGCCCGCCTGAACAAAATCCCCTTCCTTCACAGGGATCTCTTTAACGAGAGCCGATACGGTAAATCCCAACTGTGAGATTTGAACGGGTTCAACTTCTGCAGAAGCGATTACCACATCGGGAGATTGCACGGAGGCCGTCTCGGTCGGGGCAGGCGCCTGTGTGGCGGTGGCAGGCAATGGACTCGAACAGGCGCTCAATATCAGCGCGCCAAAGAACGCCAAACGTTTCATCGCCGCCTCACTCGGTATCAATCTCAACATCCGCGCTCATGCCCCACAAGAGACCGGCAGGCTGTTGATTGAGCTCGATGGTCACTTTATACACCACATCACCGCCGAGTTCAGAGGAGACGCGCGCCACATCCACAACCTTGCCGGTAAATTCTTCACCCAGGGCTTCAATGAACACCGTCGCCGATTGACCAACGCCGACGCGCGTTACATCGCGTTCACTTAGATCGATGGTTTCGATCTGATACTTCGACAAGTCGCCAAGCACCATAACAACCTGCCCAGGGGCGACAGTTTCATACGGGGCGATGTCAACCGAAATAACCGTGCCGGCAAAGGGCGCCGCAAGATTCGCTTGCGCTGCAAGAACCGCTCTGGCTGAGTCGAGCAATGCCTGAGCTTTAACCACATCATTTTCAGCGACTTCAATGTGCTTCTGTGAAGGACCGCATCCCTCGCCGCGGCAGCCTGCATTCCGAATCAAGTATTCAAGGTTGATCTGCGCATACGCCAGGTTTGCCTCCGCCTCTCGAACCCGCGCCTCAAGAATGGACGTATCCAGCTGCACCAGCACATCCCCGGCATGGACCGTATCTCCCGCTTGCGCATTGACGGTTGTTACGCGACCGATGCTTGTGAACGATAATCGCGCAGTTTGCACAGGCACAACGATAGCCGAAGCGGCAACAGAGTCTCGGCCCGAAGATGGACTATCACTTGCAGGTTGAGACGAAACGCCCGCCTCCAACACGACGGTGGGAATGGCTTCTGTTTCTGCAGCCTGCCCGCACGCCGACAATAAGATCGCCAATATACTCACAACGACAAAAAAAACTTTCTTCATTATTATTACTTTCTCCAAAACTGTGTAATCCTTAGTGCTTAAGAGTGTATCACATTGCAAAGTTTTTGCAAAGGTTTTGTCTAATAAACCCGCTATCCGTTTGCATCCTTGACAATTGCACCATCTTCCAGAGTCACCACACGCGAGGCATACCGGATAACGCGCGGGTCGTGGGTGGCAAAGACAAAGGTCGTTCTGGTTTCCTTGTTTAATCGCTTCATGAGTTCCATCACCTGTTCCCCATTTTCAGTATCAAGATTAGCAGTGGGCTCATCGGCAAGAATCAACTTGGGAGCAGCCGCAAGCGCCCGGGCGACAGCGACGCGTTGTTGTTGTCCGCCAGAGAGTTGATCGGGGCGGTGATGGGCGCGCCCGGTCATGCCCACGGCGTTGAGCAGGTCCATCACGCGCTCCTTGCGCTGCGCCGAAGATTTGCCATTCAACAAAAGCGGCATTTCCACATTCTCATACGCTGTAAGAGTTGGGATGAGCGCAAAAAATTGAAATACAAATCCAATTGTCCCTTTACGCAAATCAGCGCGCTGATTGCGATTCAGGCTGCTAGTTTCCTTCCCGGCAATGAACACTTTGCCGGCGGAGGGTTTATCCAAACAACCGATCAATTGCAGCAATGTCGTTTTCCCTGAGCCGGAAGGTCCTACAAGCGAGGTAAACTCGCCATCGTTAATGGTCAAACTAACACCGTTCAAGGCGCGGGTTTCCACTTCACCGATCTTATAAACTCGGGTGACGCCTGTTAATTTTGCAACTTCCATAATAAGCCTCCTTGGCAACACAAGTCTATGGCTTTTTCTACGTTATTGCGCCTTATGCAATGCCTCGACAGGTTCCATGCGGGAGGCAATCCGCGCCGGATACAGCGAAGCGGCTATTGTGATCACAAAAGCGGTCACAATCAGGTTAAGCGCTGAGTCGAGGGGAAGGATGGTAAAGATACGGTCATTCAGCAGCATGTCACTGCTCATGCCCAGATCGCCAAAGTAAATGCCAACCTTGCCAAAATAAGCCGAGCATGCCCAGCCCATTAAACTGCCTGCCGCAACCCCAGCCAATGCCAAAAGAAAGGCTTCTGCCAGAAATAACGCAACAACCTGCCTGCCCTTCATGCCAATGGCGGAGAGGATGCCAATCTCACGCGTACGCTCAAACACAGACATCAACAACGTATTGACAATAACCGTGGCGGTAATGCTCAAAATGATCAAGTTGATGATAGCCAGATACGCATCCGAAAAATCGTTGACCAGCGTCAGCAACTCATTCATCTCCGTCCAGGTTTCCACCTTGATGCCTTCGCCGTGAAGGGCTGCCTTGACGTCCTCTGCCTGCTCACGGTCTTTCAACAACACGAAGATCAGGCTGGCATGATTCGTCGCGCCGGAGAATGCCTGCGCCTTTGAAAGCGGCAGGAAGACGATACCTTTATCGTACGCGGTTGTACCGGTTGTAAAAATACCGCGAACGATAAACTGCTGTTGATCCACACCCCCTTCAGAGGTGTTGATCAACAGGTTGAGCGAATCACCCGCATTCAAGCCCAGGCTTTTGGCTAATGGAGCGCCAATCACGATCCCTTCACGGTCATCGGCAGTGATGAAATTACCCGCCACCAGATTTCGATAGGGATCATTTGCCGCTGAATCCGGGACAACCCCCATGATCTGAACGCCAACAGATTCATCACCCGCCGAGACTATCCCGCTTGCTAATAAACGCGGAGTTGCCACCTGCACGGCATCCAACGCTTCGATCTGCGCCGCAGCCTGCTCGGGGTTCTCAAGCAGATACTCCCAGGCGACGCTGAGTTTATCCGGGTCATAATCCGCATCCTGCACCTGAATGTGACCGGTGTTAAGCCGCAGGGTGGTCTCCATGGAACTGCGCATTTCGCCTTGAAAGAATGCGGCAATGAACATCAACAAGGCCGTTCCTAATGCCAGCGCCAATGCCGAAAGGAAAGTGCGCCTGCGATGCCTGCCCAAATTACGATACGCCATTTTGAAATAGTTCGCCATTGTTTTCTCGCTTTGCGAATTCTTCCTTTTTTCTTTTTATGGAACGACAGAAGAAGAAAGACGAAAGAAACAGATTACACATAATGCAACGCCTCAGCCGGCTCGCGCCGTGAAGCCTCAATCGCCGGATAAACCGCCGCCAACGCCGCAATGATCGCCACCGTGGTGGCATGTTGCAAAACCTTCAACGGCGCCCACTGCGGATAAATACTGCCGTTGATCAGGGCAGTATATTCCGTCAAGTTGGCGAACTGACTGTAATCCAAGCCGTAGATGCCAAGAATGCCATTGAGCAATGTTCCCAGAACAGCGCCCAAGACCGCCCCCCCAACCCCGATCAACACGCCTTCCAGTAAAAAAAGGAAGGTAATCTGATACGGCTTCAAACCCAGCGCGCCAATGACACCGATCTCTCGCGTGCGTTCAAAGACCGCCATCATCAGCAGGTTGAGAATGCCAATGGCGGCAATGCCAAGCATGAAGACGCCCATATAGCCCATCACCCCGGTCTTCATATCCATGGTCTTTTTCAAGTCCGGGATGCTGGTTTCCCAACTCATCACTTCATACCCCGGCGTCGAAGCGTTGATGGCAGCCATCACGCCGGGCTCCAAACCGATCTGTTTAAGCGAGACAACCACTTCGGTCACCTGCCCATCCAAGCCGAAGAGACTCTGCGCCTCTGCCAGTGAAACATAGATCGTATTCTTCTCCACCGATGGCACGCCTACATCGTAAATGCCGATCACCGTCATCGTGCGTTGCCGGGTCTGTTCATGGGTTGAATTGCCCACCAGAGTAATGCGGTCGCCCACTTCGATCTCCATCGCCGTGGCAAGTCCCTGACCGATCACGATCATATCGCCATCGTCCGCCAACAGATACCGTCCACTGCTGATGTTTTCAGAAACCGGCGTGATCCGGCCTTCCTTCTGCGGCTCAATGCCCACAATCGAAATAGCAAACGCGCCCTCGCGGTTTGTGACCAGCCCGCCCGTGACAATGCGCTTGGAGGCAATTACCAAATCTGGTTGCGCCTCTGCCGCCGCAACCACCGCATCAGGATTCTCCATTGGAAGCAGCGGCTTGCGCCCAGCCTTGTCGCTATATCCCGGCGCATGGACCTGGATGTTGCCGCCCAACAGCTGAATGGCATTGCCATAGATCGCCTGCTCAAAGCCCCCAACCAGCCCATCGTAGAACACCAACAATGCCATGGTCACCCCCATGCCGGCCGCAATCAAAAAAGTGCGGCGGCGCTGCCGCCAGACATTACGCCATGCAATGCGCAGATACAAACTCATGTCACTCATCCTTCCCATCATCAACAGGCGATGCTTTCACATTCCGCAACCCATGCTCCATTATGGACAGCATGTCATCAATATACTTTTGTGTTTTGGGAGATCGCACCCACCTGACCATGTCCTTTTTTGCATACCTTCGTCCAAAATCGAATTGCTGATGACGTTGCCCCAGGCATCCATGACATGCGCCGCTGTTTTTTCATCAACACTTGCATCGATCTCGCCGTTTTGCTTGGCAGTGCGGATCAAATCGATCAGGGCATCCATAGTTCGTTTACGCACATCGGCAAACATCTGTCCATAGTAGTAGCCTTCACTCAGCATCACCCGCGCAATGGCTTTGACCAGCTTTGGATTGGCGCTGTTGAATTTCAGACCGGTCTTAATCATCCAACGGAAATAGCCGAAAATGTTCAAGTCTTTACCTGGCGGGTGGCAATCTTTGAAGAATTGGGTCTTCTCTTCTGCAAGGGTGTCTAACAAGTGGCGAAAGACATCCATTTTGTCTTCAAAATACTGGTAGAAGCTGCCCTTTGAGATGCCGCTTTCCGCCACGATACGATTGATCGACGCCGCCTCAAAACCATACTCGGCGAATTCATCTATCGCAGCCCTGGTGATCAGCATTCGCTTTTCTTCGGGAAGGTTTAAGAACGTTTGTTTGGGCAAGGAGGAGCTCCATAATATGACCAGTTGGTCACATGACCAACTGGTCATATTATGGGATAAATCACCCGCCTGTCAAGGTTATTTTGTCATGCGCATCCACAGCGGACACGCGAAGGGTCGTTTCGCGGGTTCTCACGACCTTGTTATTCGTTGCTCAGTACCTGTCTCTCATTTCTTCTTACAACCCTCTCCCCCATCAACTTCATCAACAACGCCGCGCGCCAAAAAGCGACGGCGGCCATGCCATGCGCCAATACCGCAAAAACCGGCGGGGTTTCAAAGGTGTAATATGTCCAACACTGACGGGTTGTGCCCCACAGTTCAAGGAAGTAGCCCAGGCCCGTCCCGGCGATGAAGGTCAGCAAAGCGAAACGATAATTCGTCGGTGTAACGATCAGCAGGCCACACAACAGGGTCGAGAGCAGCGTATAGGACTTGTCGAAGGTCGGGGAAACAAAGACCAGCATCAGGGTCAGGAAAGAGGCGAAGACAATCCAATAGAGAATGATGAAGGATGAAGGATGAATAGGCTCACCAGCGCGATGTTCGATCCGGTTGATGATCCAATTCATGGCTCTTGTAATGCGGTCAATGGACAAACTGGCGATGGGCCAGGCAGGGATGATCCACAGCGGCGGGCGCTCGGCAGTGTAATAATGCCAGAGGTTGGTTTGTGTGCCCCAGGATTCGATGGCAAGCCCGCCGCAGATGCCCACGAAGACGATCAGCAAGTCGGTTTTGAGATTTGCGCGTGACACAATGGTGATGGACATGAAAAGGAAAATGCCGATCAACAGCCAGTCCATGTATAACCACCAGGGGCCGTTCCAGTCTACGTATGAGAGATAGTCTTCGGCAAGCGGCCACCAGATGTAAACAATAAGAAAAATGGTAACGAAAAAGCCGCCCAAAAGAATAGATGAGTCGCGCGTCCATAAAGGTGATTTTTGATTTTCCATGCGCGGATTATAGCGAAAAAATCGTCTTAAATTTTTATAAATCATTAACGCTTTACGGGAATTTATCGGTATAATTCTTAACATCAGGATAGCGAATGCCTGAATATCAGCTCAAGAAAAGGATTATTGACATGGGTCTCTTCAGTAATATTCTCGAAAAACTTGGTCTTAAAAAGAAGGAAGAACAAGCCAAACCGGCTGCTCCTGCTGCGCCTGCCGCCGCAGGGCAAGGCGCAAAATTGGGTGAAGCCGCAAAAGCCGCGCCCAAGTCTGCGGGTGCAAGCGCAGGAGCCGGAATGCGTGAAGCCGCTTCCAAAGCCAGCGCGCTGGAAGAAGCCGCTCCCAAAGCCATTGATGTGGTGGATGTGGTTGCCCAACTCGAAGAAAAAGCCAAGGGCAAGGAACTCAATTGGAAAGTCTCGATTGTGGACCTGCTCAAACTGCTTGAACTTGACTCCAGCCGCGAAGCCCGCGAGGAACTCGCCAAGGAACTCGGCTGCCCCGCCGACCAGATGAGCGACTCGGCCCGCATGAACACCTGGCTGCACAAGGAAGTGTTGCGCCAGATCGCTGCCAACGGCGGTAACATTCCGGCAGACCTGTTGGACTAATACAATTTTGGCGTAGGGGCGACCCGTCAGGGTATAACCAAGAGCCAAGCATGAAGAAAGGGTCGCCCTTTGCGAAAAGTAATGATCAGATTCGGTTGGGTCTCCCCTACTTCATAGGTAAAGAATAAGTAACGAGAAAAGAGCTGGGCGCCGACCGGCTCTTTTTGTTTGCTATAATGGGACGGATAAAGGATTTAAGGGTGTCGCATATCGATTTAGATCATTCAACGCTATTATGTGGAAGTGGAAAAGTTCAAACGCTACAGCGGGGCAAGGAACAGGCTATCGAATTATTGGGGCGTGCGTGTACGGTCAGCGTGAAGATGAGACCCTATTGGGCACGCGTGAAGATCGTGAAGGAAATGCCGGAATGATAGACCTGAACGCCGTCATCACCTGTCCGCAATGCGGGTTTGCCAAAGCAGAGCAAATGCCGCCCGATACCTGAATTGTCTTTTATGCATGCGCCAGTTGCGGCGCAATACTCCATCCCAAAGCGGGAGATTGCTGTGTCTATTGTTCGTACGCCGATAAACATTGCCCATCGAAGCAACAGGAAGCCGAAAGCAATGTCCATGATTGAGTTGTTGAGCGCGTGAAGATCGCGAAGGAAATGCCGGAACCATCCAAGGAGAACGAATATGAAAATCAAACCGCATCTCGAAGAAAGCTTTCAATACCGATCATCCATCCTGATGAAAGAAATCGAACTAACCGACAAAGCCATAGAACGCATAGATGACATCACCCAAACCGTAAAAACTGGGCAATCATCACCTGGGCAGGAAGTATCTCGATCTTTCTAGGGAACAATGAACTCCGAAAATTCCTAAGTAGTCGGTCGAAATAGATTATAAGACATGATAGACTTTGGGAATGCGAACGATATACCAACTAAAGCCCAAAGAAATAGCCGAAATTGAAAGAGCCATTCGGCAGGACAAACGA
>JACAEP010000001.1 GCA_013388795.1 Chloroflexota bacterium
ATGGACTCTATGGTAGACGACCTGCAAAAAGTGGACGGCGTGCTTGGCGTCCACGACCTGCACGTCTGGAGCATCAGCGAAAACCTGCGCATGCTCTCCGCCCATGTGGTCATTGATAATATCCCTATCGGCGAAGGCGTATCCATTCAAAAAAACATCAACGAATTACTTGCCCACAACTACAACATCCAACATGCGACTTTACAAATGGAATGTGAAGGCTGCGGCAACGGTTTACTTTATTGTGAGATTCGCGAACATCAGCACGAACACGCATAGGTGTTCAAATGGAACAGATCCAAACCATCGAAATCCCCATCGCAGGCATGGACTGCGCCGAATGCACCCAGCATGTGCAACACGCCATCTCCGGCGTGGACGGTGTCAAAAAGGTCGATGTCTTCCTCTCTTCTGAAAAAGCCATCGTGCAGTTGAATCCATCCGTCGCGAAGATGGACAGCATCCGCGCCGCCGTAAAAAACGCGGGCTATTCCGTCGCTTCAAAGGAAGAAGAAACCAAAACGCCCAATGCCGCGCTCGCAGATTTTTCGCGGCGCATATTCACCGCTTTTGGTATCGCCTTTGGCGCGGTCATCATCATCGTTGTCCTCGGCGAATGGCTGGGGCTGCTCGAAGGGCTGACGAAACTCGTCCCCTTCCCCATGGGCGTCGCGCTCGTCCTGCTCGGCGGCTCGCCCATTTTTTACAACGTCATTCGCGCCGCGCTCAACAAACAGATCATCGCGCACACGCTGATGAGCATTGGCGCAATTGCCGCGCTCGTTGTCGGCGAATGGACAACGGCGATGGTCGTCATCTTCTTCATGCACATCGGCGGCTATACCGAACGTCTCACTACAGAAGGCGCGCGCCGCGCGGTAAAAGATTTAACCGCGATGGCTCCGCAAACTGCCCGCATCGAAAAAAACGGCGAAGAAAAAGAAATCCCCATTGCAGAAGTACAACTCGACGACATCGTCATCGTGCGCCCCGGCGAAAAGATTCCCGTGGATGGCGAGGTCATCGCCGGTCATGCGGCAGTGGATCAATCGTCCGTGACAGGAGAGCCTATGCCGGTGGAAGCAGGCATCGGGTCACAGGTGCGAGGCGCGACCATCCTTAAGCAGGGCACGCTCAAAGTGAAAACTCAAGCGGTGGGGGCGCAATCCATGTTTGGGCGCGTCATCAAAATGGTCGAAGAAGCCGAAGCCCACCGCGCCGATGCGCAGGGCTTCGCGGACAAATTCAGCGCGTATTATCTGCCGGTTGTGGCAGGCATTGCCGCGCTCACATTTTTATTCAGCCGCAATGCGCTTGCCACCGCGGCGGTTCTGCTCGTGGCATGTTCCTGTACCATCGCGCTCGCCACGCCCATCGCCATGGTCGCCACCATCGGCATGAACGCGAAACATGGCGTGCTCATCAAAGGCGGCAAATATATCGAGACGCTCGCGCGCGCTGATGTGTTATTGATTGATAAGACCGGGACATTGACGCTGGGCAAGCCGGTCGTGACGGATATCATCGTGCTGAATGGCATGGATGAATCTGCGCTTCTTTCCCGTGCCGCATCTGCTGACCGTTACTCGGAGCATCCCCTCGCCGACGCCTTGCGCCGCGCCGCGCATGAACGCGGACTAGCCCTCAGCGAGATCATGGATTTTGAATCACACACAGGCAAAGGCGTGCAAGCGATCGTGGACGGCAAAAAAGTTTTCGTTGGAAAATCAGTACATGCCATTCCTGAGCAAGCCAAGGAGTTTGAAGCACAAGGCAAAACGGTTTTGTATGTTTCGATAGATGATTCTTTGGCAGGCTTTATCGCCATCTCGGACACCTTGCGCAACGAAGCGCCCGACGCATTGCGAGAAGCAAAACGGCTTGGCATCAAAAAGATCGAGCTGCTCACAGGCGATAACGAACGGACAGCATCCTCTGTGGCTGGCGCGTTGAACATCTCCTACCGCGCCGGTCTAATGCCAGAAGATAAGATCCGCATCGTGAAGGAATATCAAGCGCAAGGGCATATCGTCGTCATGGCTGGCGACGGCATCAACGACGCGCCCGCGCTCGCGCAAGCGGACGTCGGCATCGCCATGAAAGCTGGAACCGACATCGCTATCGAAGCCGCCCACATCACCCTCCTGCGCGAAGATTGGATGCTAATTCCGCAGGTAATCACCGCCGCCAAACGGACGATGCGGGTGGTGAAAGGCAACCTCGGCTTCACCGCCGCATTCAACATCATCGGGCTTTCGCTGGCGGCATTTGGTTTCCTGCCGCCCATGCTGGCGGCGGCTCTGCAATCCATTCCTGATCTGGGGATTCTTGGCAATTCGGCAAGGCTTTTGAAAACGATCAAGTAGGGCAGGTTAAGTGCTCAGTATGGGTATGCAACCCGCCATTCATTTTTATTGATAAGGTATGTAAGGCTAAAAGTCTGACCTACAATGAATGGAAGCCATATGTCTCAATCTGCCAAAGCACATTGCCACAGCCAAGGCCGCCAGCCTTTCCCTGCAGACCGGTTCTGTCACAGGTATCTGTGTCATTTCATGCATGCCGCCGCATTGGCAGCATTGGCACGGACTTCGGTCGTCATGGCGGGGAATTCTTTCTTGGTCACGCCCGCCGCAAGCCGGGTATTGACGTCGTTCACGTTCAACCCGCATATAAAGGATCGGTAAAAAAGGTAGTATTCAAGTGAAGGTCTGTCCTATAAAAACACCCGCTTCACTGCAAGCGGGTGTTTTTATAGCTCTTTCAGATCCCAGCGTTACTCAAAATCGTAGAAACCTCCGAAAGCAGCACTGTGAGTGTGGGATGCTCCACTTCAAACTGTTCCACTGCTTTTTGCATCCGTTCGAGAATGGATGGAGTTTCAATATCCGATTTTTTCAGCAGGGATTGTACATCCCGGTCGATGTCTTGCAGCAGTTTAAGACGGTCCGCATCGACCTTGTCCATTTTCTGGAGCTCGGCATGGACTTGTTCCAGAAGCGCGTCAAGTTTTTTGTCGTTCATGGGATGACTCCTTTCAAGGGCTGGTTTCACTTACATTTTACGTCCAAAGTCCGCACTACACGCAGTGAGAAACGTCAGCGGGTTGAAGTTAAGAGAGAATCTCTTTTTCTGCCTGTTCGACCTCGGCATAGATCTTCTTTACTTCTTCTTTCATTTCGGCAGAGACGCCCGCAGTCTGCGGGATGAACTTGACCATATCTTTTGCCTGCCGTAACAGATCGCGGACGTTCGCAACAAAAGACAGGTCACTTTTGCCGAGTCCTTCCGTCGGTGCAGTTAAGGCTTGGGCTTGTTGAATCAACGTGCGGGCGCGGATGAGGCGTTCGGATGCGGGGATCAGTTTTGCCATGAATTGACTCCGCAGGGGCGGACAAAATGCCCGTCCCTGCAACCTTCAAACGTCTTAACACTCGCTATACCCACACGAATAGCACTTGCGGCAGCCCTCTTCGTTAACCACGGCGGCTTCACCGCATTCGGGGCACAAGTCGCCAATCTTCATTTTCGCGCCCACGGGTTCGGTCGTCTCGGCGTGATGTCCGCTGTTGCCGTTGCCGCCTTTGACCTCCTCGATCACCACGCCATCGCGTTCGCGCAGATACTGATCGAAGATCTGACCAATACCATCGGGCAGCGACTTGACCCGGTTCGGACCGAAACCCAGCGAGCGTCCGCCGCCGATGCCAATCAACTGAACGACCACTTCACGCATCCGATCCAACGGAGCGATGGGCGACGCCATGCGCAGGATGTAGGAAATCAAACGCCCAATCGCTTCAGAGACGGCAGCGGTTTCGGAGCCTGCCTTGGCGGTATTGACAAACGTTTCAAAGGGCTGGCTTCCGCCGTTCTCATTAATGGTGATGAAAGCTTTGCCCGCGGGTGTGTCAATGTTGTATGTGCGTCCGGTCAACGCCTTGGGGCGGGGCTTCTTGGCGCCATGCCAAATGGTAGGAGAGGCTTGGGCGGCAGGGGCAACCGCCGCGGCAGCAGGAGCCGCAGGCGCCTCCTTTTTCTCAGCAGTGGCTTTCGTCTCCAGCACCACCTTATCGCGTGAGCCGGTCACATAAACGGTGATGCCCTTACAGCCGAGTTCCCAGGCGAGTTTGTATGCAATGGCAACGTCACCCTCGGTGGCGCCCTCGGGGAAGTTGACGGTCTTCGAGAGCGAGTTATCCACAAAGGCTTGCAGCGCGCCTTGCATGCGCACATGTTCTTCGGCGGTCACGTCGCCCGAAACTACAAAGGTATTGCGGATGTGCTGCGGCAGTTCGGGGATGTGCTGGCAGGTGCCTTCGCGCATTACCTGCTCTACGATCTCCTGCCGTTTCTCTTCGCCCAAGCCCAGTTTCTTAAGCGCCTCATCGAAGCGCGGGCTGGCGTAGGTGAGTTTCAGATCCTTGCCGTTATCGTTGACGTGGCGGATGTATGCCAGCGCAAAGACGGGTTCACAGCCGTAGCCCTCGCAGCCAGCGACGGTGGCGATGGTGCCGGTCGGCGCGACGGTGGTCTGCGCGGCGTTGCGAATGCCGTGCGTTTTGATGCCATCCACCACCGCCTTCCACTGGACCTCGGGCCTGCCCCAGTCATGTTCATACTTGACCAGCGATTTGGGCGCTTCCCACTTCATGTCGTCCATATCGTAGATTGAGCCTTGAATGGCGGGGAAAGGGCCGCGTTCTTCGGCGAGTTGAATGCTGGTCATCATGGCATGATAACGCACGAACTCCATCACCTGCGCGCCGAATTCCTGACCTTCTTTCGAGCCATAACGCACGCCGACGTGGTACATCAAGTCGGCAAGACCCATAATGCCGAGACCAATGCGGCGGGCTTTATGAGCGGCTTCCTTCAACTGTGGCACAGCAGGCACATAGGCATTGGCTTCAACCACGTCATCAAGGAAGCGTGTGGCGGTCACAACGCTCTTGCGCAGAGTTTCCCAATCGACCGTGCCATCGGGTCCGCAATGTTCGTTGAGGTTCACCGAACCCAAGCAGCAATTCTCGTACGGTCCAAGCCATTGCTCGCCACAGTTATGTACCACCAAACCATTCGCAATAAATGCATGAATATCAGGCTGATGCAAATCATACACAGCTTCCACACCGTCTGGTTCAATCCCGCTCACGGTAGCAAAGAATGGTTCTTCATACAGGCCGCGCGCCATACGGCTAAGATAATCTGCCAGCTTTGTTTGTTTTGTTTCGGTCATAAAGCCAATTTCGTTCGCAAAGCCGATCAGGTTTGTCTTGCTGATTGCCAAATCATGTTGCGGCTGGTGGAAATATTCCTTCGCGCCGCCCTTGCCATCAGGCATGGAGCGATAGCCGCCAAAACGGCGGTTTTCATAGATCTTGCTGGCAATTCCAAAATTTAACAAAAGGCGTTGGACATCTTTCAATAGAGGAATATGGCTGGAAGACAAGCGCACAGAACACCCTTTTTCACCACCGTCATTCACCTGTCCATCTGCGGTGAATAACGCTTGCAGGAAGCCGCGTTGAATCGCCTCGCTGCCAGCGAGGACAGCCGCAGGAACAAAATGTTTCTCATTTTTTGTAATGCCATATTGTGCGGCCCAATCGCGCAACCGATCGGAAGCAACCCGCGCTTCATCCCGTTCTTCCACCTGCACAACACCTACC
>JACAEP010000121.1 GCA_013388795.1 Chloroflexota bacterium
GCATGATGCAGAAAATCCCATTGGTCATTGGAATTGCAGGCGGGTCGGGGTCTGGGAAAACCACTGTAGCACAGGAAATATTAAGAAGGGTCGGCGCGGAACACATCGCATACCTTCAACATGATTCGTATTACAAAGACCTGCGCGTGATGCAGGCGGCACAGCATTCGGATGTGAACTTTGACCACCCGGATGCGCTTGAGACGGAGCTGTTGATCGAGCACGTCATTGCTTTGCGCCAGTTCAAACCGGTGCAAGCGCCCATCTATGATTTCTCGACTGACACGCGCACCACAGAAACATTCACCGTGGAGCCGCGTAAGGTCATTCTCGTCGAAGGCATCTTGATTTTTGTCGAACCTGATCTGCGCAAACTGTTCGATGTGAGAATTTTTGTCGATACCGATGCGGATATTCGCTTTATTCGGCGCCTGCGCCGTGACATCACCGAACGCGGACGCGATACGCAATCTGTCATTAACCAATATTACGCCACGGTGCGCCCGATGCATTTGGATTTCGTCGAGCCCTCCAAGCGGTATGCGGATATCATCATCCCCGAAGGCGGGCACAACATTGCCGCGTTGGATATGGTGGTAGCAAGAATTGAAACCCTGCTCAAATAGATCAACTCAAGGAGAATTAAGATGGCAAAACAATGGAGCACGCCCCCCGCAATCCAGATTGACCCGGCGAAGAAATATCGCGCCCACATGGAAACGGACAACGGCACCATGGTGATCGAGCTGTTTGCAGATAAGACTCCCATTACTGTCAATAATTTTGTTTTTCTCGCGCGTGAAGGCTTTTACGACGGCGTCATCTTTCACCGTGTGATTGCCAACTTTATGGCCCAAGGCGGCGACCCCACCGGAACCGGACGCGGCGGGCCCGGTTATCGTTTTCAAGATGAATTCCACCCAAGCCTTAAACATAACAAGCGCGGCATTCTTTCCATGGCAAATGCCGGGCCCGGTACAAACGGATCGCAGTTCTTCATTACCCATGGACCCACTCCGCACCTCGACAATCGTCATTCTGTTTTTGGCCAGGTCGTGGAAGGTGAAGAAGTGCTGATGTCCATCCCTGAACGAGACCCGATGAAGGTCAACGCGCCAGCCGTGAAGATCATCCGTGTCACCATCGAAGAAAGTTAAGGGCTTGAAGGTTGGAAAGTTGAAAAGTTCAAAGGTTGTAAAAAGCGCTGAAGAAAAACCATCCATAGCAACGCAACCTGAAAACCTTTCAGACTCAAAACCTGCGAACAAGATCGCTACGACTTTGCTGCGGGTCCTTGCCGTACTGGCAGTGATCGGCATTACAGTCTTCGTGTACGGCATTCGCGACCGGGTGGAGGAGTTTTCGCAGTTCGGCTATTTTGGCGCCTTCCTCATCATGCTGATCGCCAATGCGACCGTCATCCTGCCGGCGCCGGGAGTGGCTGTCATCTTTGGCATAGGCGGCGTGTTGAATCCGCTTGGAGTGGCAGTGGCGGCTGGGGTGGGAGGCGCTATCGGTGAATTGACTGGTTATCTTGCAGGCTATGGCGGGCAAGCCGTTGTGGAAAATACGCAGATTTACAATCGCACCCTGCCATGGGTTCAAAAGTATGGCGCCTGGGTCATTCTTATGCTGGCGGCATTTCCCAATCCCTTTTTCGATACAGCAGGGATCGCGGCAGGGATAGCAAAAATTCCGCTCTGGCAATTCCTGCTGGCATGTTGGGTAGGGCAGACCATTAAGATGGCAATGTTCGCCTATGCGGGCGCTTATTCCATTGATTGGATCGGGAATCTCTACAAATAAATATCGAAGGAGCAGATCATGAGCATCTATGAAAAGATTGACTCGTACATTGACAAACATCTGGATCAAAGCCTGAATGAATTAAAACGCTATGCCGCCCAGCCAAGCATCAGCGCGCAAAACCTGGGATTGAAAGAATGCGCCCAGATTGTCAAGGAAATGCTCGAAAAACGAGGCTTCGTTGCTGAAGTTATGGCAACCGATGGCGCTCCGGTCGTTTTGGCAGAACGCAAAGGAAAAGTGGACAAGACCATCTTGATCTATAACCATTATGACGTTCAACCGCCGGAGCCATTGGAATTATGGGACAGCCCGCCCTTCGAGCCGCAGATCCGCGATGGAAAAATGTACGGGCGCGGCGTCAGTGATGACAAGGGTCATCTCACTTCGCGCCTGCATGCCATTGACGCCATCCTTGCGGAAGAAGGCGAGCTTCCTTGTAACATCAAATTCATCGTCGAAGGTGAAGAGGAAACCTCCAGCGTTCACCTGCATGACTTTATCGCCCAAAATCTCGAAAAACTCAAAGCCGATGCCTGTATCTGGGAATTTGGCGGCGTGGATCACCGCGGGCGTCCGCAGCAATATCTCGGTTTACGCGGCATCTGCTATGTAGAACTCTCCGTCACCTCGCTCAGCGCCGATGTCCATTCAGGAGTGGGCGGCAGTATTTTCCCAAATGCAGCGTGGAGGTTGGTCTGGGCATTGGGCACACTGAAAGGTTCTGATGAGCGGATTCGCATCCCTGGTTTCTACGATGATTGTGTACAACCAACCGAACGCGACCGCGAGTTCATGGATAAACTTCCCGACCTTGCTGACGAATACAAGAATCGTTATGGCGTCAAGCAATTCATCAAGGGTATCCAAGGCGGTATTGAATTAAAAATAGAAGAAGTTTTCGCGCCAACTTGCACCATCTGCGGACTCACCAGCGGATATCAAGGACCCGGCTCAAAAACCGTCCAACCTGCCTATGCCTCTGCCAAAGTGGACTTCCGGCTTGTGCCAAACCAAAAACCGCAGGAGATCCTCAAAAAACTGCGCGCCCATCTGGACGCTGAAGGCTTCAGCGACGTCGAAATCAAATTCCTTGGCGGCGAGCCCGCGGCGCGGACCGATCCGGATCATCCTTTTGTCAAATTGGTGGTCGAAACCGCAGAGGAAGTCTACGACGCGAAGATGGATATTGTCCCGATGGTTGGCGGCTCAGGACCCAATTACCCATTCGTATATGATCTCGGTTTGCCCGTCGTAACCATGGGCATTGGCTATCCCGACACGAAGGCCCATGCTCCCAATGAAAACTTCCGCATTGATTTATATGCCCAACACGCCAAGCACATGGCGCGGGTCATCAAAGAGTTCGCCAAATAAGCAAGAGACTGTCACCCTTAAGAGTGACAGTCTCTTTTCATATCGAAAGTGACCTTTTTCACTCCAATTTCGTGACTTTCTTTTTAATGGATCTGCATATAATATATTTGCAAAAAATTCACAATAAAATTATCTCTTTGGAGGAAACCATGTTTGTCGGCGAAAGAATGTCTCATCCTGTAATAACGGTCTCCCCGGAAACCCCCGTTCACGATGCGCTTGCTCTGTTCAAAAAAGAACACATCCGACGCGCGCCCGTCGTCAAAGACGGCAAGATGATCGGCATCGTCTCGGAGAGTGATTTACTGAATGCATCCCCTTCTCCCGTCACCAGTCTGAGCGTGTGGGAAATGAACTATCTCATAAGCAAAGTGACCGTCAAACAGGTGATGAGCAAAAAGCCCATCACTGTGGATGTCGCCACGCCCATCGAAGAAGCCGCGCGCATCATGGCAGATAAAAAATTAGGCGGGCTGCCTGTTATGCGTTCCGGCAAACTGGTTGGCATCATCACCGAAACCGATCTGTTCAAAATCTTCCTTGAACTTATGGGGGCGCGCACTAAAGCCATCCGTGTCACTGCTGAGATCGAAGATCAACCCGGCACACTTGCGAAGGTCACCAAAGCCGTGGCAGATGCAGGCGGTAATTTCATATCCTTTGGTCAATTTTCCGGCGACGATCCATCTACCCGCATCCTCACGTTCAAAGTTGCAGGCTTGAAAAAAGACGAGATCACCAAAAGCTTGTCCAAACTTGTTAACAAGTTTTGGGATATTCGCCAGTGTTAGCAAATGCCTGATAAAAAGCGCGTGGAACTTAATCCACGCGCTTTTTTATCCTACAATGCGCGTCCCGCGCCGCGCTCTCTCCCACCTGTTCAGATATTCAAGCCTCCGCCTTATTCCTTTTGCATAATAAACACCCAATAGCGGCGATGTTCGAGATGCAATTTGCCTCCCGGCGTATTGGCTTTTAAGCCCGCAAAATGATAGAACTGTTCGCGCAAAAAAGACGGGACATAGGTGTCAACCAGGTGCGTGCGGCGAGCGCGGTCTTTTTCAAGCGCTTCCAATACATTTTTTGTAATATCCTCTTCTTTAACCAGTTTCAAACCCGCATCTTTCAACTGTTTATGCCACTCGTTCACTTTTTCTTCATATCGAAGGTCGGCATAAAGAAAATATCCGCCGGGTTTCAAGACACGTTTGACATGCGCCAGGAATTTATCCAGGTTGGGATAATAGAGGGACGCTTCAACATTCAAGACAATATCAAAAGAACTATCTGCAAATTTCAAGTCTTCGGCATTCCCGTGATCGAATCGCAAACCGTCGATTTGATGATGAGTCCGGCAGAATTCAATGGCACGCATGGAAAAATCCACGCCAATATACGAGCGCGGCTTGAATTTCCGCATGATGTAAGATGCGCCTCCCCCCCGCCCGGAACTGACCTCAAGCGCGTCGGCATTGTTCCATACGATATGTTTCGCAAGGTGATGATACAACTGCAGCGGATAGCGATGAATCTCATCTTGAGGATCAAGCAGGATGCGCGCGCCTCCTTCGTGATGGTCAGTGTACCCAAAGTTCATAAAAAGCAGATCGTGTTTAGGGTTAAGCGCCGAGATGAATTCGTACTGTATGCGCGTGATCCAACTCTTTAGGGTTGGAAAACGATGGAACAACAGCTTATTTAGCATGGTTGAATAATCCTCTCTGATGGCTGTGTTTTGATTGAAAAATTATACCCTCCCTTAAATCAAACGCCTTCCAGAACTTTCTGGAAGGCGTGAGGCAAAAAGTGATTTTACGCCATCTGCTCGTAATTCTCAGGCAGCCAACAGCAGAGGACTAGCTCTCTTGCCGCCTTCACTTCGTCCATGCGACCGAATTTAGTGGTGATGGGCGCGTTATGGAGCAGGTCGGGCTGGGTTTTGGCTTCTTCCGCGATCTTGATGAGCGCGTCGGCAAAACGGTCGAGCGTGTCTTTGTTCTCGGTTTCGGTCGGTTCGATCATCAGCGCCTCAGAGACGATGAGCGGGAAGTAGTTCGTCGGCGGATGGAAATTGAAATCCATCAGACGCTTCGAAATGTCCAGCGCGCGCACATCGGAGCCTTCGAACTTGCCTTCCATGACGAATTCATGCATGCAGATGCGGTCGAACGGAATCTTATAGGTGTCGCGCAAACGGGCTTGCAGGTAGTTGGCATTGAGCACCGCGTATTGCGAGATGTCTTTCAAGCCGTCTGGTCCATGCATGGCAATGTAGGTGTACGAGCGGACGAGTCCGCCGCCAAAGTGACCGTGAAAGGCTTTCATGCGCCCGATGGTGTTCTTGGGGGTCACAAAGCCATACAGCGGAGCCATATCGCCTTCGGATTCTTCTAAAATACCAACCAAAGGAGAAGGCAGAAAATCTACAAGCCGCTGGCTGACGCCAACCGGACCTGACCCCGGTCCGCCGCCGCCATGGGGAACGGAGAAGGTCTTGTGCAGGTTGAAGTGCATTACATCGAAGCCGAGGTCGCCGGGGCGGACAATGCCGAGCAGGGCGTTGAGATTTGCGCCATCGCCATACATCAAAGCGCCACAGTCTTTGACCAGCGCCACCACCTTCTCGATATTCTCGTCGAACATACCGAGCGTATTGGGGTTGGTGAGCATCATACCAGCCACCGTATCATCGCAGGCAGATTCGAGGGCTCTTAAGTCCACATTGCCGCGCGCGTCTGAGGGGATGGTGACCACCTGCATGCCAAGCATACCGACGGAAGCGGGGTTCGTTCCATGCGCCGCATCGGGGATGAGCATCTTAGTGCGTTTCGTGTCGCCGCGTAGTTTGTGATATGCCGCCATCATCAGCACGCCGGTGAATTCACCATGCGCGCCCGCGGCAGGCTGCAAGGTCACACCGGCAAAGCCGCTGATCTCTTTCAACCATTCCTGCATTTCGAACATCAAAGCAAGGTTGCCTTGTACGGTCTCAATCGGCTGTAAAGGGTGTGTGAACAGGAAGCCCGGCAGGCGGCAGGTATCTTCGTTGATCTTGGGGTTGTATTTCATGGTGCAAGACCCAAGCGGATAAAAGCCGCTGTCCACTGAGTAGTTCATTTTACTGAGACTCATGTAGTGGCGCACCACGTCCACTTCGGCGAGTTCGGGCAGGGGCAGCTCAGAGCGAAGAAACTCTTTGGGAGGCAGAGCCATTTCGGGCACGTCGGAGGCGGGCATCTTTACCCCGCGTCGCCCGGGAGAAGAAAGTTCAAAAATGGTGGGTTCAATGATCGTCGCCATCTTACATTTCCTTCAACAGTTCTACGAGCGTGTCGATCTCTTCCTTGCTGTTCATTTCGGTGACAGCGACAAGGAGATGATTTTGCATATCAGGATAATCTGCGCCCAGGTCATAGCCGCCCAATACGCCGTGGTCAAGCAAATATTGATTCACTTCGCTAGCAGGCTTGGGGGTGCATAACACGAACTCATGGAAGAACGGCTCGGGGTGACACAGACCAAAGCTTTTGATCTTGCTAAGCTCAGCGGCGGCATAGTGCGCTTTTTGATAACAGAGGTTCGCAACTTCCTGCAAGCCTTGTTTACCCAGCACAGACATATAGACTGAACAACCCAAGGCAAGCAGACCTTGATTGGTGCAGATGTTGGACGTGGCGCGTTCGCGTTTGATGTGCTGTTCGCGCGCAGTGAGCGTAAGCACATAGGAACGATTGCCGCGCACATCAACGGTTTCACCAACGAGGCGACCCGCCATTTTATGCACGTACGATTTACGCGTGGTGAAGAAACCGAGATACGGTCCACCATACCAAAGCGGAATGCCGAACGGCTGCGCTTCACCTACAACAATATCCGCGCCCATATCGCCGGGAGATTTGAGCATCAGCAATGCCGTGGGGTTTGCCACAACACATACCAGTGCGCCTTTTTCGTGCGCTGCGTTGATGACCTGCGCAAGGTCATAGATGCGCCCAAAGAAATCGGGATATTGCACGATGACGATCATGGTGTTTTCGTCGAAGAGGGAGATCAGCGCTTCGGGACCATCCTCATGGCGGGCGCTGTCATCCCCGGCTTCTTCCAAGCCCATGGCTTGGGTGTACGTGCGAATGACCTGACGATATTGCGGATGCACCGACGGTGACATGACGATCTTCTTGCGTTTGCCGCGGAATTGAGCATAGGCAAGGTTGACCGCTTCCGCTGTGGCAGTCGCTCCATCGTAATGTGACGCGTTGGACACTTCCATGCCAGTGAGCGAAGCCATTAGAGATTGATATTCAAAAATGGCTTGCAGTGTTCCCTGCGAAATTTCAGGCTGGTAGGGGGTGTATGCGGTATAGAACTCGCCGCGGCGCAGGATATGGTCCACCACTGATGGCACATAGTGGTTGTACGCGCCCGCGCCAAGGAAGGAAATGAGATCTTGTCGCACGTTCTCATTGCTGGCAGCCATCTCACCGAGGTGAGCAGCGGCTTCCATTTCGGTAAGCGCGGGGGGAAGGTCAAGTTTTGGAAAGCGATGCCTGGCAGGGACTGCCTCGAAGAGATCGTCTAATGATTTGACACCGACGGTCTTTAACATCGCATCCCGTTCTGCGGGGGAGATGGGAATGTAAGTCATGAGATTTCCTTGAAAGTAGCGAGTAACAGGAAATGAGTAAAAAGGACTTATCCGCGTTACTCATTTCTCATTCCCCGCTGCTTAATGTGTCCTTCCTTCACAATACTTTTCGTACGCAGCGGCATCCATTGCGTCGCTGGTCGTGCCGCCTTCGATCTTAATCATCCACGCCGCGCCATAAGGATCGGTGTTGATGGACTCGGGCGCATTCGAGAGGTCCTTGTTCACCGCGCTAACTTTCCCAGCCGCAGGAGCGTAGATCTCAGAAGATGCCTTAACCGACTCCACCGAAGCAATGGCTTTGCCCACGGTCACTTCCTCGCCTTCATCCACGAGAATTTCAACAAAGACAATATCCGAAAGCTGACCCTGGGCATAATCTGTGATGCCCACAGCGCCGGTCGCCGGATCGAACCATTCATCAGACTGGGTGTACTTGAGGTTGGAAGGGGTATTCATAGTTGGGTCTCCTATTTTGGGTTTTCGCGAATCAACAGAGGACGCGCAGTACATCCATGCGCGTCCTCTGTAATGGAACCTGAGAGATTATCCCTTGCGAGATTTACACCGTCGGTGTCTCATAAGATGAGACTTTCCAGAGAGATTGCAGTTACAGGGTCCTTTTGCCTGAGAGATTCGTCTGGTTTCGCCTTGTATCCAGATTTGCACCTTCGGCGTCCTCTTGTAAGGATCTCTTCCCTGTAAACCGTTCAATTGTCATCCAAATTGTAAATTCTGGGAAAGCCCCAGTCAAGAGGGAATATGGAATTGCCTTATTGGTTCGGTTTTCTGACAGGACGCTTGAGACGAGGCTTAACTTCCATGCGTGGAACTTTGCTCCCTTTCAATTCGCTCACTTCGTCTTCCGTCAAATACCGCCACTGACGGGGTTTGAGCTCTCCCAATTTCAGCGTTCCAATCCGCACACGGATAATGCGCACGACCGGCAAACCGAGCAGTTTCCCCACTTCACGAATCTGCCGCTTCTTGCCTTCGCCCATCACCACTTTGATCCACGCGCCTTTGCCGGATGAAGAAAGAAAATACACATTGGCTGGCTGAGTACGGTCACCATCAGGCAACACAACACCCCTGCGCCACGCCTCAAGTTGTTCGTTATCTGGTTTGCGAGCTACTAAAACTCTGTACTCTTTTTCATGCGCGTATCTTGGATGCGTCAACTTATTCGTCAAGTCCCCGTCATTGGTCATAAGGATCAAGCCTTCGGAGTCGAAATCGAGCCGACCCACTGGGTAAAGATGACCCGGTACGGGAATTAAATCCCGAACGGTTTTGCGATCATCCTGACCTTCCGCTGCCGAGAGGACATTCCGCGGTTTATACAGCGCAATGTATGTCAATGCCTCGCGCTTCGCCAAAGATTTTCCGTCCACTGTCACTACATCCACAGCCAGGTCCGCCTTCTCGCCAAGAATAGCGACCTTTCCATTAACAGAAACGCGTCCTTCGACGATAAAACTTTCACAGGCGCGGCGCGATCCATACCCCGCCTGGGCTAACAACTTCTGCAATCTTTCTTGCATCTTAACCTTTCAATAACTCAATGGACTCTTCCGAGTCCGCTTCGACAGGTGCGGCAAGCGGCGGCAATTCCATGATGGAACTCAAACCAAAATGCTGTAAAAATTCCGGCGTCGTCGAATACAGGATTGGACGCCCCGGACCTTCGGTGCGGCCAGACTCTTGAATCAACCCCTTGCTCAACAAACTCTTCATCATGCCGTCGCTATTCACACCGCGGATTGCATC
Source organism: Chloroflexota bacterium (assembly GCA_013388795.1). GTDB lineage: Bacteria > Chloroflexota > Anaerolineae > Anaerolineales > Villigracilaceae > Villigracilis. Next base: position 9,599 of record JACAEP010000121.1, read on the forward strand.
AATCTGCGGACGGGTCACAGGTTGTTGATAAGCAATGATCGCCAATGTTTCCAACGCAGCCCGGCTAAGATGAGTAACAGCCTCCAAGCCGAGAAACGTCTCCACCAACCCTGCAATCTCAGGGGCAGTCGTCAACTGCACGCGCCCGGCATTTCGTTGAAGCCGCAATCCGCGCAGATTCAACGCCTCATCCAATTCCTTCAAACCGCGTTCCACCACAGATACAGTTACATCCAGCGCCTGCGATAATTGCTGCACCGGCACCGGGTCTGCCGAGACGAACAACATCGCCTCGATCTTTGCAGACAAATTCAATTCTTTCCCAAAGTTGGTTTCAGATTCGCTCATGCTATAATTGCTCCGCCATTTGTATCTTATATAAATCAAAAACCATGAAAACGAAAAAATCCATTTACCTGTTTTTCATCATCCTTGTGGTCTCGTCGCTCGCCTGTTCCGTCAACATCGGCGGACCGGAATACCCGGCGCAACCCATCTCCAGCTCGCCCGCCGACGCGCAAGCCTTACGCGACATGATCGCCCAAGCCATGCTCGCCGGAGCCGAAACGGGCGTGATCACACTTTCAATCACCGAAGCCCAACTCACCGGTTTTATCGCCGAAAAACTTGCCCAACAGCCCAACCCGCCATTCAGCGACCCGCAAATCCTGCTGCGCGACGGGCAAATGAAACTCTACGGCAAAATTACACAGGGCTACTTCACCGCCAATATACTCATCACCATGAACGTCACCATAGACGAACTCACAGGCGAGCCCCAAATTACCATCGTCTCCGCAGACTTCGGTCCCTTCCCTGCGCCAGAAGGCTTGAACAATGCCATCAGCGCCATCCTAGACGAAGCCTTCACCGGCTCGTTCGGACCCGTTGCAGTTGGCTTTCGATTACAGGAAATCACCATCGCAGACGGTATCATGACTGTAACCGGCCGAATCAAATAGCGGCTGGATTATACCCGACATGCCCCGCCTCTTTCCCAGCCCGAACCTGTTTCTCCCCATTCTGCTTTTCGCCACACTGCTTACCTCCTGCCGGTCGCCGCAAATCAACAACAGCGTCACAATCCAGATCGCCGCAGACGGGCAGACACAGGAAACCACGGTTCCGGCAGGCGTCACCGTTTCGCAAGCATTGGAAAGCGCAGGCATACCCATCGGTAATCTCGATAAAACCAAACCGCCCCTATACACAGTCATTGGCGATGGAGACACCATCACATTGACCCGCGTGGAAGAAAATTTTGAAACGGAAGAAATCGTCATTCCTTTCGAGCGGCAGATCGTCCGCAATGAAACCCTGCCCGAAGGCGAGACTCGTCTGGTTCAAGCCGGAGTGAACGGATTGGAAGAGGTCACCTACCGCCGTATCCTTGAAGATGGCGTTGAAGCCAGTAAAACCGTCGTAAAAACAGTCATCTTGAAAGAAGCCCTGCCGGAGATCGTGATGGTGGGTTCACAGGCTTCATTCGCGCCACTTAACATCCCCGGCACGCTGGCGTACCTGGCGGGCGGCAATGCCTGGATCATGGAAGGCTCCACGGCCAACCGGCGGGTCATCGTCAGCACCGGCGACCTTGACGGGCGCATCTTCACTCTTTCACCCAACGGCGAATATCTGGTTTTCACCCGCAAATCAAGCAAACCCGCCGAAGAAGAGATTAACACCCTATGGGCGGTCCGCACGCGCAACCTTGAGCCTGCATTAATCTCATTGCAGGCAAAAAACATTGTCCATTTTGCAGCCTGGATTCCTGGTACGAATTCGGTGGCGTACTCCACTGTCGAACCGCGCAGTACAGCTCCAGGCTGGCAGGCAAATAACGATTTATATCGGGTCAGCATCACCAACAGCGGAAGCCCGCGTCGGTTGATCAGCCCCAACAGCGGCGGTGTGTATGGCTGGTGGGGCATGTCGTTTGCCTTCGCCCCAGATGGACGCCTCGCCTATGCCCGTCCGGATGGAATCGGGTTGGTTGACCAGGATGGCGGCTACTTGAAACCTCTTTTGGAAATCACGCCCCTCAATACGTATAGTGATTGGGCATGGATTCCACCCCTGGTTTGGGGCGCAGACGGAAACAGTTTATACTTTGTCAGCCATGCGCCGGCGCCGGCGCCCATTTCCGGCGAGGAGTCGCCTTATTTCGACCTCTCAGCCCTATCGTTCAAGAATGAGGCGGCGGTTTCTCTGGTGCGTTCCGCAGGCATGTTTGCTTACCCATCCATTTCGCCGATCAACTACACCGGGAGGGAAGCATCCTTCCAGGTGGCATACTTGCAATCGATTTTTATTGATCAAAGCGACACAAGCCGCTACCGGCTCATTGTGATAGACCGTGACGGCTCGAACAGCCGGACCTTGTTCCCGCCTGCCGACAAAAACGGAATCGAACCACAAATACCGGCATGGGCGCCTGCTGAAATAGAAGGACAGTCTGGCAATTTTCTGGCTGTGACGTATCAGGGGAATCTTTGGTTGATTGACAGCGGATCTGGCAACACATACCAAGTCACAGGTGATGGGTTAATCACCCGGATCGACTGGAAATAAATCACGCAATAGAGGATACACGGAATGCGAATTTTAATCACTGGCGCCGCCGGATTTCTCGGCTCACACCTTTGCGACCGCCTGCTCGCAGATGGGCACAATATCATTGGCATGGATAACTTCATCACAGGCAGCCCCAATAATATTGCTCATCTCGCATCCAATGAGCGATTTCAATTCTATAACCGCGATGTTTCCAATTATATTTTTGTGCCCGGCAACGTGGATGCCATTTTGCATTTTGCTTCGCCTGCCAGCCCCAACCCACAATCCAAGTCGGGGTATTTTAACCTGCCGATCCAAACCATGAAGGCGGGCGCGCTGGGGACCCATAATTGTCTTGGCGTGGCAAGGCGCGAAAAATCCCGCTTTTTGCTGGCCTCCACCAGCGAGATCTATGGCGACCCGGAAATTCATCCGCAAGCCGAATCGTATGCCGGCAATGTAGACCCGGTTGGGGAACGCGCCGTGTACGATGAAGCCAAACGGTTCGCCGAGTCTTTGACAATGGCATACCACCGATTTCATGGTGTCAACACCGGTATTGTGCGAATTTTTAATACCTATGGCCCACGCATGGACTTGGAAGATGGGCGCGCTTTGCCAAACTTATTGAAACAGGCACTGCTTGGACAGCCGCTTACCGTATATGGCGATGGCAGCCAAACCCGCTCCTTTTGCTTTGTGGACGACTTGATTGACGGCATCGTGAAACTGCTGTATTCCGATGAGCATTTGCCGGTCAACATTGGGAATCCAGTGGAAATGTCGATTCTGGAATTCGCAGAGTCCATCAATAAAGTCACTGGCAACACGGCTGGTATAAAGTATATGGAAAATGCCCGCAGCGCCCGCGACCCTCAGCGCCGCCAGCCCGATATTACGCGCGCCAAACAGATTTTGAAGTGGGAACCGAAGGTCAGCTTAGAGGAAGGGATCCGCCGCACCATTCCATTTTTCAAACAAAAACTGGGGCTGGCATGATCTTGAAAGAAGAAAAAGAACGCAAACGTTTTTTCAAGTTTGCGTTGGTCGGCGCGATCGGCGCATTAATTGACTTTGGCGTGATGAACCTGCTCTCTCACTGGGTTGTTGAACTGCCACTGGTTGCCGCAGGGACAATTTCTTTTATCTGTGCCGTAATCAGCAACTTCACTTGGAATCGGTTCTGGACCTATCCCGAATCCCGTTCGCGTCCTTTGCTTAGTCAGTTGGGAATGTTTTTTCTCGTTAACGCGGCAGGAGTCTTAATTCGTATTCCGATCCTCCACTTCGCCGAGCCTCCCCTGCTTCAATTTGTCGAAACATCACTTCACACCCCGCATCTCACCGCGGAATTTATCGCGAAGAATTTCACTCTCGCCGCCGCAGTTGGAATTGTCATGATGTGGAACTTTTTCCTAAACCGCTACTGGACGTATAATGACGTTGACGACGAAACATAAGGCAGGTGAATGATGGCAAACGCTCTCATCATCCCCATCTACAACACACACGGAGATGCAGACGCATTTCTGCTGTATCCTTATTTATTCAACCGCACTGGCGATTGGATTGGGTTCGTCACCCCGCAGCGCGAAGTTTATTCTGTCATTGGAGAATACGTAGGCGCCCTCACCAATGACCCGCGCATTGTCGCCAAACGAGCGCTGGACGAGTTAAAGCCCCGTCTGACCCCGCCGCCCGCCCCCAAACGGATCGCCCTTCCGGCAAATATTCCGCTAGCGCCGCTTATGCCGGAACTAAGCCATTCGCTTATTGATGTGCTGCTGGATGCGCCGGAAAAATTGCACACGCTTGACGCTGGCGAATTCCGGCAGGATATGGATTAACCATGAACCAGCCAAAAACCTCGCGCGCCTCCCGCGTCTATCTCTCTCAGCTCATGCAGCCCGAACACGCCAACCATCATGGCAACGTCCACGGCGGTTGGATCATGAAACTGGTGGATGAAGCCGGAGCCCTCGCCTGTATGCGCCATGCCCAGACAAGAGTCGTCACCGTCGCCGTCGACTCGCTCGTCTTCCGCGAACCGATCAAGATCGGAGACCTCGTCACCTTCACGGCTGAAGTCACCTACACCGGGCGCACCTCTATGGAGGCCGAAGTACAGGTCACCGCCGAGAACCCCATCACCGGGGAACGCACGCACACCAACACAGCCTATCTCGTCTACGTCGGCTTAGACGATGACAACCGACCTACAACCATTCCACAACTAACGCTCGAAACCGACGAAGACAAAACCCGTTACGAGCAAGCCAAATTACGCCAACAGCGGCGCATTGCAAAGTAAAACAAAGTGACAGTCACCTCAGAGGTGGCTGTCACTTTACCCGCCCCATGAAAATCTTTCGCCAGCAACCCATCCTGCTTCTACTCGTCATCGACCTCATGATCGGATTGATGACATTTCGTTCTTATGGCCTGGCATGGGATGAACCCCTCTTCTACGATTATGGCGAAGCCCTCAAATACGCCTACACCCCAACCAACTGGTTCAGCGGCGAGTTCGACGTCACCCAATCGTTCGGCTCCAGCGGCGCAGACCACGCCAATCGCGGACCGGCGTATCTTCTCGTTGCCATGCCTTTTGTTTCTCTTTGGAAAGGGCTCGGATTCGACTCCGCCTCCGCCTGGCACCTGACCAACTTCCTAACCTTCAACCTGGGCATTTATCTCCTCTACCGCCTCGCCTCAAAGTGGATGGATAACTGGGCTGCGTTTGCCGTTGCCGCGCTTTTCACATGTCAACCCCTCCTGTGGGGACACGCCTTCATCAACCCCAAAGACATCCCCTTCCTCACCTTCTTTCTCGGCGCCGTCCTCTTTGGCTTTGAGTTGATTGAGAAGTGGAAGCGGAATAGCCAATTACCAATCACCAATCTCCTATTCGCCTCCTTCTTCCTCGGCATTGCCACCTCCATCCGCATCCTCGGTCCACTCGCCGCCATTCTGGTTGTCCTTTATGCGCTCATTCAAGGCATAAAAATCTCAGAACTCATCAAACGCCCCGCAATTTGGCTATACGCAGCGCTGTCTATAATCATAATGTTCCTTTCATGGCCCTATCTCTGGCTCAACCTGACAGAAAAATTTATTGAAGTCTTCGTCTTCATGTCGGATAACCCAACCCAGCTCAATGTGCTCTTTGCTGGAAAGAATTATCAAGCCGGTGAAATTCCGCGTCGTTACTTCCCCATCCTTTTAAGTTACACCCTTACCGAACCAACCTATTTTCTCATTGCATTGGGAATTTTTTTCGGCTTCTGGAAAGCGGACAACAAAACCCGCCTCACCCTCGCCATTCTGCTGACATGGTTTGGTATTCTCGCCGCATATATCGTCCTAAAACGCCCCGCCATGTACGACGGCTATCGTCACTTCTTGTTCATCCTCCCACCTTTGTTCATCTTCGCAGGCTTTGCCTTTGAAGCATTATCGCAGTGGTTGAAACAAAGTTGGCAAAGAATCACAGCAGGCGTTGTCATTCTCGCCTTCGGAATGATCCCCATCATTCAACTCCACCCCTATCAATACGCCTACTACAACAA
>JACAEP010000141.1 GCA_013388795.1 Chloroflexota bacterium
ACCAGGCGTCCTCCCCCATGATGCCACTCAATGCGTCCTGTGGAACGTAGCCGTGAATGAATGCGCCGATGCCAATGCCGATGATGACGTACAAAAAAACCTTGCGCACAATTTCTTTTACGCTATCCCATGAGCGGCTGATGCGCTCTGACCAGGTCAGTTTTTCTTCGAGTTTCAAATCCATATTGGCGCGGGGTTTGATGTCGTACACAAAACCTTCGACATAGCGTTCAAGTTTGAGGCGTCCCAAAATCAGCCCGCTGACTACACCAATTGTCACGCCGGAGAGCAGATACAGCCCGGCAATTTTCCAGCCAAACAAGCCGATCAGCAGGACGAAGGCGACTTCGTTCATGAGCGGCGAGGTGATGAGGAAGGAGAAGGTTACGCCGAGCGGAATGCCCGCCTGCACAAATCCAATGAACAGCGGAACCGATGAGCAGGAGCAAAAAGGCGTGATTGCGCCGAATGCGGCTGCCATGACATTGCCAATCCCTTCGCCGCGCTTTTCGACCAATGCGCGTACTTTTTGGGTATCAATAAAGGTTTGCAGCAGGGAGATGACAAAAATCATGCCGCTTAACAAAAGCAGCAGTTTGGGCACATCATAGAAAAAGAATGCCAGCGACTCACCCAGATGCGAGCCGTGTTCGAGACCGAGCAGTCCATATGCCAGCCAGTCGGCAAAGGGTTGGATGAGGTTGTAGAGAAAAATCCACGCGATGGCAGCAAGAGCAACCAATGCCCATGAACGCAGGTCTGGATTTTTTTGCTGGGGAAGGTTGGTCAGGTTGAGTTGCATGATACAGTCCTTTATTTTCTGTTATCGAGATTGCTTCGGGCAAGAACAAAAGCGCTCTCGCAATGACGAAAATTAGCTCTACGCCGTTTTGAGGCTTTCCACGGAAATGATCGCGGGCGCGCAATGCGGACATTTGCAGGAGGGATAGGCGTCGGTGTTGATGATGGCAGAAACGGCTTCAGCGGAGAGTCCGCTGAGTTGGGCAGAATCAAGAATCAGGTTCAGATAAGAGGCGGTTTTTAATCGGTAATAAACATAACGCCCTTCGCGGCGGTCCTGTAAAATATCTGCTTTTCGGAGCGCCATCAAGTGTTGGGAAATGTACGCCTGCCGCCAGCCAAGCGCGGCTTCAAGATGACAGACGCAGGCTTCGCCTTTGCCGATGGCAAGCAGGAGGGCGATGCGCTGTGGCGAAGCAATGCTTTGCAGGGGGGCGGCTAATTTTTCAGAAAGATCAGGAATGGATGGGTTTTTCATATTCATCATCCTGAATATATTGTAGCACATATTCAACTTTTTGAATATAACGAGGACGCTGAATGTTTAGCGATTAAATAAACGTTTGAGACATGCCTTCAAAAGAGTCTTAGGGGCAGTTTCTTGTCACGGAGTGGATATCCGCACGGGGATTGCTTCGCCGCTTGCAGCGGCTCGCAATGACATCCTTGCAACAGAGCATAGCATAGTCAATATAGGTCAACCCAAAGCGTTTTGAAAGGACATGCCCCCATTCGAAATTATCCATCAGAGACCAAACCATGTAGCCGCGCACGTCCACGCCGTCTTGCATGGCGAGGCGGGTTTGGATGAAGTGGTTCTTGAGATATTCGATGCGGCGCGGGTCGTGGATTTTGCCGTCCGCGCCGATTTTGTCCTCGAAAGCCGCGTCATTTTCGGTGATGTAAATCGGCGGCAGGCGATATTCATTGTTGATTTTCACCAACATGCGGCGCAGGGCGGGGGCGCAGACTTCCCAACCCATTTCGGTATATTCTGAACCTGCGATCTTTTCCACCCGAGCACATAGCCTGACCTACAACCGTTTAATGATCGGCAGGGTGTCGAGCGGGGTTGGATAGTTCTCGAGCAAGGTATTCCCCGTCATGCTCTCGCCTGTCCAATAGTTTTGCCACTTCCCTTTTGGAAGATAAATATCGCGCTGTGTCGTGTTCGGCGTAACGACAGGGGCAACCAGAAATTCATCGCCGAGCAAAAACTCATCGTCGCAGGTTAAGGCGCGTTCATCCGATGGGTCGAGCCAGAAGATGGGCCGGACGATGGGCAATCCCTTTGAAATCGAAGCGCGCGCAATCTCCAAAATCTTTGGCGCAAATTCCACGCGCAGGTTTGCAAAGCGGCGGCAGAGTTCGGCGCTTTGTATACCGTAATCCCAGGGAGCCAAACTAAATTGCATTGAAGGCATTAATGCATTCAACTGCGCCCAACGGATCATCATGTCCGCGTCCGCTTTTTCATCGTACTCGTTGCCGCCCACCATATCGGGCAGAATAAATGGATAGCCCGCCAAACTCATCGCCAGCGCGCCAGTCAACACCGAGTGCAAGCCGTTGTCCAGTCCCCATGAAGTTGTTTTATCCCACTGACGGAAGAAGATCGGCGCCGCTTGATTTCTCCAACCCGAACGAACTTCGGTAAGACGGTGTTGTTTCGCTATTGCATCCACATAAATTTTTGTGTATTCATTGGGATGGATTTTCAGATGTGTGACCGCATCCGCTGGAAGGAAGCAGGCTTCACCCGCATCGAACTTGAATCCGTCGCATCCTGTCTTGACCTGTAACTGATTCAGCCGCCCGAAGAACCACTCCAACGCTGACGGGTTAGTCACGTCCAGCAAGCCGCCATGTCCCTGCCACCACGGCACAAGGTAGGGAGAGCCATCAGCGCGGCGAACGAGCCAGCCATTCTTCGTCCCTTCGGCAAAGGCGTTCGAGCGTTCATCTAAAAACGGAATGACCCATGCGGTAACTTTGAAGCCCTTCGCGTGCAATTCGTCTATCATCGCTTTTGGATCGGGAAAGCGCTGTGGGTCGAATTCCAGGTCGCCGTAATAGACCTGCCAGCGGTCGTCAATTTCCATCACGCCAAAGGGATAGTCATTTGCAATGATCTCATCCGCAAATTTCAAAACGACTTCCTGATTGATGGCAGTTTTGTATCTTGCCCAAGTCGTCCATGTGGGTTTGGTGAACAACGCTTCGGGCGGTAATTCATTTGGATGCCCGAAATGTTTGACCTGCTTTTCGTATGCCGTAACAGCATTCTCTGAGAAATGGAATTTGAGATCGAGCGCATTGCCCTTGAACGTCAGCAAGCCATCCCCCACCCCGCCTTTATCAAGGAAGGGACGGTCGGAGAATGCGCCGCGCCCATCGGTGGCAAATCTCCACGGGAAGCGCGGGTAATCCGCGGGCGGTTGGTTCATGCCAAACTCAATCGGCGAGTCTGCGATAATGAGTGCGCCGTTGGATGAGAACCAGGCGGGGTTGATCACACCGCTCAAGCCGGTGGGACCGTTATCGAAAGTGTGGAAGGGCGCGCTGCGCAGCATCAACTGGTTAAGCGGATGATGCTGGTGGATGAGTTCGCCGCCGCCAAACCAATGACCGCCGAGTTGAATTTTGATTTCGACGGGAGAATCGGC
>JACAEP010000122.1 GCA_013388795.1 Chloroflexota bacterium
GGTCAGGATGATGAGGATCATGTTCCAATGTTTGAGCAAGCCCCGCTTCTCTTGGATCATGACCGAATGTAAAAAGGCGGTTCCCGTCAGCCATGGCATGAACGCCGCGATCTCGACCGGGTCCCAGCCCCAATAGCCGCCCCAGCCCAAAACGTCATATGCCCAGCGCCCGCCGAGGACGAGCCCGAGCGAGAGGAAGAGCCAAGCCCACAACGTCCAGCGGCGCGTAATGCGGATCCAGCGGTCGTCGGTGCGCCCGGTGATGAGAGCCGCTATCGCGAAGGCGTAGGGGATCACGAACGAGACAAAGCCAAGATACAGCATCGGCGGATGAATCACCATGCCCGGGTGGCGCAGAAGCGGATTCAAGCCCCGGCCATCTTGCGGCGTAAAGACTATCGCACTGGCGCTGGGAGCAAACATGCTTGGGGCAACTTCACCGTTTACCACCCAAAAGCGCGTGAACGGATTCTCAAAGAAGATGTTCATGCCCAGAAAGAACGTTAACGTAATGGATGAGACCACAATGACCCAGGGCAGAAATTCTAGATCGCGATCCCATTTACGCAGGGTCACTGCAGAAGTGAACAATGCCAACAGCCACGCCCAAAAGAGCAGCGAACCAGCTTGCCCGCCCCACCATGCAGTGACCTTAAGGTAGGTGGGCATGCTAGCGCTGGTCACTTCGTATACAAAAGAAACCTCGTAATGATCGTTGATAAGCAGATCGATCAAAACGCCCGCCGCCAGCGTCAACAGCGGAAAGGCGAGCAATTGCCCCCGCCGCGCGCTTTCCACCCATGCGGACGATTTGGCGCGGACACCGTAAACTGCCGCCACGCCGCTATATATCGTTGCAAGTAAACTGACCAATAAGACGCCAAATCCAAATTCTGGGAGCATAGTTTATTCCTGAGTTCTTCCTCTCGTTTGGGAGTGTTTCCTACTTTCTTTTTTTGTACACAGATTTCACGGAGAAAACCAAAAACCCGTGTACTAAAGAATCAGGCTCCCAGGACAGGGTGGGTTGTAAACAAAATCTCACCTTACGCGCATCTGCGTTTTCCTTGCGTTTTGACCGCCGACCGCGGACCGCTGCTCTTACTCTTGAGTCGGCTGTTTGCGGTCAGCGGTCAAATTGGACTTGAAGTCTGACTAAAAGGCATAACCTGCGTAAGGCGAGTTCGTTAATTCGAAGCCGCCTGTTCAGGAACGGCTTCTTCATATTTTGTGGGGCACTTGAGCAACAACTCCTCGGCGTAAAAAACGCCGTCTTCGCCCAATTTGCCGGTCATGATGGCTTGCGCTTCATTACGCAGCAGGTCGGGCATTACACCTTCATAATGGACCTTAATACGAGCGCGGCTTGGGTCAATGACCGCCTCGTGCAATACCAAAGCCAGCCCACCCTGCGCTTCGATGTCGGCATTGTCGCCGGGGACGTGCGCGATCTCGAAGGTCAATGTCAGTGTCGAAGCGTCATATTGAATGGTATCGCCCAGCACCGCGCCGGAGAGACGAACGCTTTTGTTGACCGCAGAAGCGCCATCCGCTCTTAACTCTTCGACCGTCATGAAATACTCTGCGCTTGCCTGTGTGGATGAGGCGATCAAATAAACGACAGCCGCAAGGATCAACGCGCCGCCGATAAAGAATTTGTTGATTTTCACGGAAACCTCCAGGGGGTGTAGTACAAAATCCAACAAGGTATATCCATTTTACATGGTGACATTAAATAGGGCTGAGTTTAACGGCGAAGGATGTCATAAATCCTGCGTGACTTTATCCTATTTGTCATGACGTTTTTTTTGATGGTATAGTTGTCAAAAAATGGAGGATATGGATGCGAAAGCGCCTCATCTTGCTCATCACCTTGATCTGCTTAAGTTTGTTTGCCCCGCGTCGCGTTCATGCCGCGCCTCATGCCGACGTTGAAGCCGACTCAGCCATATTGGACTTTCCCAATACCGTCACTTTTTCTGCCACATTAAAGTCCAGCGCTGAGATCGTTTCGGTCACCCTTGAATACGGCAGCGAACAGCTCAACTGCGGCGAAGTCGTCGCGAAAGCCTTCCCCGAATTTCAACCTGCCGTCCAAACAGACGTTTCCTGGACGTGGGATATGCGCCAAAGCGGCTCCCTGCCGCCCGGCGCTGCCATCTGGTGGCGCTGGCGGTACACCGACAGCGCTGGAAACGAATCGCTCAGCGAACAAAAAACTATCGTCTGGCTCGATGACGACCACGATTGGCAGACCATAACATCAGAAGATGTTTACATCCACTCTTATGGATTAAGCGATGGCGCTGCCCAATCCATGCTTGACGCCGGAATTGAAGGAATCCGCCGCAACGAACAACAAGCCGGCATGACACCCGATATCCCCGTCCAAATTTACGTCTATCCCGGCTACGATGATATGCGCGATGCCATCCTCTACGAACCGCAATGGACAGGCGGATTGGCATATTCCGATTTCAGCATCATCATCATGGGCGCCTCTGGCGATATGGAATTTGACGCTGCCACTGTCATCCATGAGGTGACACATATTCTGGTCGGGCGGAATGCCTTTACCTGCATCGGCTCTATCCCCACCTGGTTGAACGAAGGCTTGGCCGTCTATAACGAAGGTCCGTTGGATGAAAACATGAAGGCACAGTTTGATATTGCCCTGCGCGATGATGCCTTTTTCCCAATCCGCTCCTTAAGCGGAAACTTTTCAGAAATTCCAGAAAAAGCTCTGCTCTCTTACGCTCAATCGCACAGCGTGGTCAACTTCATGATCGAAACCTACGGGCAGGAGAAAATGAGTCAACTGCTCGCGGCCCTAAGCAATGCCGAGCCGGTGGATGATGCCTTGCTTAAGATCTATGGCGTTGATACAGACGGGCTTGATGCCGCCTGGCGCCAATCGCTTGGGCTTTCTGCCAGAATGGCGGCGCAGGCCACCGCGCAGCCAACCCCCACCTACGTCCCAACCTACATTCCCATTGAAGGCATTCCACAAGCCATTACGGCCACTCCCGGCGCAATTCCAACATCCTCCTTCAACGCCAATCACTCCGATACAGACTCTCCCATCCCCCTCGTTGCGCTGACCATCGGCTTTGTGTGCGCCTGCCTTGTCGTTTTGCTCATTTTCGTGGTTATCTTACGTACCATTATCGCCCGGCGCGCGCATACTAAAGGAGGCAAACATGGATAAGGTTACGGCGGCCCTGCGGAAACGCGCCGTGCTGAGCGTGCTTTTGCTCGTCGTGCTTTCCTCCCTTTTTCTGACGGCCGGTTCACCAAGTGACCCGGATTTTCAGATCGGTGTTCCGCTCGATCAGGCGTTGGTTTATAACGGCGGCGAATCTGCCAACCCGCGAAATTACGACCCCGCCACCACCTACAGCGCGGGCGATAAACTTGTCTTCAGCGGCTTGGTGCAGTTAGACCAAAACTTAAACATCCGTCCCGACCTTGCCGAAACCTGGGAGGTAAGCGGGGATGGCACGATCTACACCTTCACGATCCGTGACAATGCTAAATTTCACAATGGGCGCGCTGTAACGGCTCAAGACGTGGTCTTTTCGTGGGAACGCGCTGCCAGCCCTGAGTTGGCGTCTGATACGGTTCTTACCTATCTCGCGGATATTGTTGGGGTGCGCGAAAAAGCATTGGGAGAGTCCGAAAGCATCAGCGGGCTAAAAGTGATCGACGAGAAAACGCTGCAAGTCACGATTGATGCGCCCAAGCCCTACTTCCTGATGAAGTTGACATTTCCCACATCCTACATTGTAGATCAGGATAACGTATCCATCGGCGAAGAATGGGTGTACCAGCCCAATGGAACCGGACCCTATAAATTGAAAGAATGGCGTTCTTACGAGTATATTGTCTATGAGGCCAATCAAGATTTTTATCTTGGAGCGCCTTCCATTCCGTATGTGGTGGTCAAACTTTTTGCAGGCGATGATGTGCGCCTGTTCGAAACGGGAGATATTGATGTTGCCAGCGTTGGCTTGTTCGATGTGGAGCGTATGCTCGACCCGAACGAACCACTCAACCACAACCTCATCACTGGCGTAAACCTTTGTACCAGTTACGTTGTCTTTGATACCACCCTGCCGCCTTTCGATGATGTGAACGTGCGTAAAGCCTTCAGCATGGCGTTCGACCGCCAGCGTTATGTGGATGTGCTTTTTCGCGGCGTGGCATTGCCTGCGGTTGGCTTATACCCGCCCGGGCTGCCCGGTTTCGATTATGGTTTGGAAGGCTTGCCCTTTGATCCCGCGCGGGCGCGCGAATTGCTTGCGCAATCCAAATATGGCGGACCTGAAGGTTTGCCAGAGATCATTTACACCAACGCAGGCATCGGCAGTTCCATTGGCGGAAATGTTGCCGCCTTGGCAGAAATGTGGGAGCAATATCTCGGCGTTTCGATCAAAATTGAGAACATTGACAATAACTTCTATTATCAACAGCTCTTCTCTGGCAATCACGGTCAGATCTTCGATGGCGGCTGGTGCGCCGATTACCCTGACCCCGAAAACTTTGCCGATGTGCTCTTTCACAGCGGCGCGCCGCAAAACTTTGGCGGCTATTCCAACCCCCAGTTGGATGCCCTGCTCGAAGCCGCGCGCATTGCGCCTGATGTAACAAAACGCATCAACATGTATCAGCAAGCGGAACGGATCATTGTCAACGATGCGCCAGTCCTGTTCACGACACATTCCCTGTCGTATCAACTTGTCCAATCATATGTGAAAGGATATGTGTTTGCGCCTATCTCCATCTCGGCGGAACGATACATGTGGCTGGATGGTAAATAAGCAGCAAACCTGCCGGGTTTTATCTGGCTTGAACGGCGAACTCCACCGCCTCGATCTCTCCGCCGACGCTGGATACGCTAAAGTCGAATTCAAGCCAACTTCCCGGCTGGATCGCTCCCCCCTCCCAGCGCCGCGCGCCAATCACGGTTCCATTTTTGTCATACGCCACTGCCGCGACCCACACCTGGGCCGCGGCAGCGGCTTGGGGCGGCAAATAAACTTGTCCACTGACTCGCGCGAATTTTCCGCCCCAATCAATTTGCGCAACTGTATGGTTGAGCACAGCCGGTAAATAGCGTGATGCGTTTCCCGGCATGGCGCTGAGGAGTTGAATCTGCGGTTCCACATGGGCCGGCGTGTTCGGAAAGAAGGCATATACTGGCAATGCCGAATGGGGCGCAATGACATCCAATGGAAGGTAGGCGGTCTGTTGGGCGATGGCTTGATTGTTTTCATCGAGCAAGGTGATCTGCGCTGAGATGTTTTCGAGCATATTGGCGGTGTTGTTTTGCAGAAGCGCAAAGCACCAGTTGCCAGAATCCGCTGTGGGGTGGCAATCGGCTTGGGTGATGGGAACAGGCATCGGCGTGAGTGTGGCGGCGGCGGGAGGCGCGGAAGGGTCTGGGATAAAGAGCGTCTGCCCGATGGTGAGCGCATTTGGGTTCACATCCGGGTTCGCCGCGATCAAATCTGCTTGTGGAATTTTGAGCTTCTCAGCGATCTCGCTGATGGTGTCGCCTGATTCGACGATGTAGATTTGCAGAGTAGCGGTCGGTTGGGGCGTTTCAATAATGACCAAAATATTTGGCGTGGGGGTGTGTGCAAGGGCGACGGTAAGGGAGGGCTGGGGCGGGGCGTCTATGGTGTCGATGGGGGCGGCGGGTGTTCCACATGCGGAAAGCAAGAGGCTGAAAAGCAGGAGTTTCCGCTTGGGCTTGGCCTCGGCCGCGGCGGGCCCGAGGGAGAGGAGGCACACGGCAACGGCGGCGGCGACGGCGGCGAAGGCCCCGATCATCCAGCGTGTCATCGGCCGTTCCTTGAAAGAGCCGGTTCTTCATCCCCGTTCTCGCCAACATTAATCCCGCTCGGGTCTCGCGGTCAAGGAAATGGTCGCCGCCGGAC
>JACAEP010000040.1 GCA_013388795.1 Chloroflexota bacterium
GTCATTGTCACCGACCACAACATTCTTGTGCAGGGTTTCGAAGGCTATTACAAAGAGAAGAATAAAAAACTCCTGATGCTGATCGGTGAAGAAGTCCACGATCAAGCGCGCAGCCCGCAAAAGAATCACCTGCTGGTTTTCGGCGCAAACCGTGAGCTGGCCGCCTTTGCCGAAAATCCGCAAAACCTCATCAATCAAGTCCGCGAGGCTGGCGGCATCTGCTTCCTTGCCCACCCAGACGACCCCGAAGCCAAAGCCTTCAACGAGACCGACATCTCATGGCAAGATTGGTCTGTTCAAAATTACACCGGCATCGAGCTGTGGAACGCGCTCAGTGAATTAAAAACTGTTGTGCCGACGAAACTTCACGGAGTGTTCTACGCCTTCTTCCCCGCTTTTGTGGCACACCAACCCATTCCAAACACCCTTAAGAAATGGGATGAGTTGCTCGCTACGGGACAAAAAGTAGTTGCCATTGGCGGCTCAGATGCCCATGCGCTGGATATACGTTTAGGGCCCATCCGGCGCCTTATCTTCCCGTATGAGTTTCACTTCCGCACCGTGAATACGCATGCGCTTCTTTCTGAACCGCTCACTGGGGATGTGAGCATTGACCGTTCCCTCATCTACAAAGCGTTTGCCGCTGGGCATTGTTTCGTCGGCTATGACATGCCTGCCCCCACCAAAGGCTTCCGTTTTACCGCGCAGGGAATGGACGGCGCAGTCATCATGGGCGACGAGATCCCTGCCAAATTCGGCGTGACCCTGCAAACCAAACTCCCTTCCGCCGCCGAGATCATTTTGCTGAAAGATGGTCTGCCGATTCAAACCTGGAAGAACCAACTTTCCTGCACCCACATCACCAGCGAACCGGGTGTGTACCGAATAGAAGCGTACCGAAGTTATTTAGGCAAACGGCGCGGGTGGATTTATAGCAATGCGATCTATGTGAGGTAGGGGGAGTAGTGAGTAGTAAACCCGAAGGGTTAAAACGATCATAGAAGATCAATTGGATAAAGCCCCCCCCCGAAAGGGTGACATGGGGTTGGGCTTCGGCGTAGAAATTTTTCAATGGTTAGAACCCGCCTAAGGACGGGGAAGAGGCGCGGGGTTTCCATCCCCCGAATCCCGTTCCTGTGGTAAACTTTCGCCCGCTGCTAAATTGGTACGTTTCATATACGTGCCTTTCCGTTCTTGGCAGGCTGACGGCTTGAACAGGAACAAACCCATGGAAAGGAGGTTTTCCCACATGCGTAATTACGAACTGATGTGCATCATCCAGCCTGACCTGGACGAGACCGCTTTAAACGGCGTGCTTGAGAAGGTCAAAGGATGGATCACCGAGTCTGGCGGAAGCGTAGACAAGGCTGAAGTTTGGGGCCGCCGTCGTATGGCATATGCCATCCACAAGCACCGCGAGGGTCAGTACGTTCTCCTGAACGTCACCATGAACCCAGCCGCCACGTCGAACCTGGAACGCAACCTGCGCTACCAGGAATCGATCATGCGGCATATGCTTTCTGCAGTTGGAAACTAGTTTACCCGGCATTCAATTTAGGAGTGAACCATGAGCCGAGGACTTAACAAAATACAAATCATTGGACATTTGGGCAAAGATCCCGAAATGCGCTACACCCCCAGCGGCAAACCCGTGACCACGTTTACGGTGGCCGTCAGCCGCACTTGGAACAGCGCCGACGGCGAGCGCCATAACGAAACCGAATGGTTCAATGTGGTGGCGTGGGGCACGCTGGCGGAGATTTGCAAGCAGTATCTCGTGAAGGGTCAGCAGGTCTATGTGGAAGGACGCCTGCAAACCCGCCGATGGGACGATAAAGAGGGTGTCAAACACACCAGCGTGGAGATCGTCGCCAATGAAATGATGATGCTCGGCGACCGGCGTGACTCCAACAGCCAGTCTGAGCCTGCTGCGGCCGAATCAAATGGCACGGCGGAAGAGGAATTTCCGTTCTAACCTATTTATTATGCCATTCTGAGGGAATGCGCCTTTTGCGGCCGACCGATTGCATGACAGGCTCTAACTTTATTTCGAGACCCTTCGCTCAGGATGACAATAAACAAGATAAGCAATCCATAATGGAGTATCCCATGAGTGACGAACGACCCGAACGAACCAGTTCAGGCGGCGAAGGCGGCGGTGATCGCAAATTCTTTGCGAAGCCCAAGTTCTGCCAGTTCTGCGCTGACAAAACCCTGACCATCGACTACAAAAAAGTTGACCTTCTCCGCAAGTATGTGACAGAAGAAGGCAGCCTGCGCCCGCGCCGTCAGACCGGCGCCTGCGCCAAGCACCAACGTCTCGTGGCGGCGGCGGTGAAGCAGGCGCGCCATGTTGCGCTGCTGCCCTTCGCCAATCGCGGCGTCGACTAAACATCGAACCAAGGCATCGGGGCATGGGCGCAAATCCATGCCCCGAAATTATGTATTCAAGGAAGTATGACCATGACCAACGAAACGGGCAAGAAGCCCGTCATCCACAAAAAACATGTTGCCCGCCTCGAACGCGAGCAGCAACAAACCCGCATCATCCTTTATACCTTTTTCGGCATTCTGGCTGCGGTCATCCTGCTGATCGGGTACGGCTGGCTCGATGTCAACGTATTGCAACTCAACCGCCCGGCAGCCAAAGTTGGCAATACGGAAATCCTTGTCAAAGACCTTGAGCCGCGCATCCGCTTGCGCCGCCAACAGTTGATCAACGACTATATTCAGTATCAACAATATGCTCAATTTGGGATTGATATGACCTCCCAGTTGACAAACATTGAATCACAGCTCAATAACCCAACGCTGATCGGGTCTTCGGTGCTGGATGAGATGATCGACGAAGAACTCATCCGGCAGGAAGCCGCTAAACGGGGTATCACGGTTAGCGAAGAAGAAGTCACCGCCCGCCTCGAAAGCGAATTCAGCTTTTTCCCCAATGGCACCCCCACCCCCACGGTGACAATCACCCCCTTCACGCTCCCGACGGAACCGGAGAGCCTGCTTGAATTCATCACCGCCACCCCCGAAGCGACGGAAACGCCTCAAGCCACGGCGACAGTGGATACGGCTGCCACAGCCACATCCCAACCGGCAGAGGGCAACCCCACCGAAGCGCCAGCAGAAGCGACTGCCACCCTTGAACCGACAGCCACCGCCACCCTCGTCCCCACCGCAACCGCAACCATCGGGCCAACCCCTACACCTTTTCCGACTGCCACGCCCTACACCCGCGAAGGTTTCGAAAAGAACCTGAACGACGCCAATGAAAACTTGAAGAAACTTGGTGTAAGCGAAGATTACCTGCGAAACTTCATTGAACTAGTCATTCTGCGCGAGAAACTTCAAGAGCAAATCACTGCGGATGTGAAGCCGTACGAAGTTCAGTTGCGCGCGCGCCATATCCTCGTCGCGGACGAAGCAGCCGCCAGAGACATCATCGCCCGCCTGCAGGCTGGTGAAGACTTTGCCGAACTCGCCCGTGAGCTTTCCACCGATACCGGCTCCGCCGTCAATGGCGGCGACCTCGGCTGGTTTGGCAAGAACGCCATGGTCCCCGAATTCGAAGAAGCCGCTTACGCGCTCGAAAACCCCGGAGACTTCACTACCGAGCCGGTTGCCTCCAATTTTGGCTTTCACATCATTCAGCTGCTCGCCAAACTGGAACGTCCGCTTTCTCTCGAAGATTTCAATACCGCCAAGGATGTGGCCTTCCAGCAATGGCTGACCTCTGCCCGTGAAGAATACGGTGTGGAAACCTTTGATATTTGGCAGGCGCGCGTTCCAACCACCCCGAACTTCATCACCGCTGCCACAGAAGGCGCAATTGCCCAAAAGACCGCCCAAGCCGAGCAACTTTCCACGCTTGAAGCCCAGGATGAAGGAACAGAAACGCCCGCTCCGTAAGAGTTAGTAAAAAGTAACGAGGTACCAAGTAACAAGAAAACCGCTCCAGAAATCTGGAGCGGTTTTTTTAACGTATAACAGAATTTATTAATGGCTCCACCTTGCGCAACCCAAGCGGACATCTTCCCTACGGTTGTCTTGTTCGCGCTGAAAAGTGCGCTGAGTTATTGGCATTGGAGACTTCCTTTTTTGCATCTCAAATTATATCTCACCAATAAAAAAGCCCCGCCCCAAAATTAGGAGCGGGACTTTCCGCTTTCTACTCATCTTCGTTTCAACATATCGTCCGTCACCTGATCGAGTCTCAAACTGATCACCTGACTCGCCGAGTCGCGTCCCATCGTCACGCCGTAGATGACATCAGCCGCCTGAACCGTATTGCGGTTATGGGTAATGACGATGAACTGCGTATCCTTGCTCAAATCCACCAGCAGGTCGCGGAAGCGTCCCACGTTGGCTTCGTCGAGCATGGCGTCCACTTCGTCCATCACGCAGACAGGAGTCGGTGAAACCTTCAACAAGGCAAACACCAACGCGATGGCGGTCAAACTGCGTTCCCCGCCGGAGAGTAACGCCAAGCCTTGCTCACGTCGCCCCGGCAGGCGGGCTTCGATTTCGATACCGGTCTCAACCAAATTTTCGGGGTCGGTCAACGCAAGTCGTGCCGAGCCGCCGCCAAACAAACGCACAAACGTCTCGCGGAATTGCTTATCCACGGCGTCGAAGGTCTTCACAAATTCCTGCTTGGTCAACTCATCGAGTTCCGCCACCACCTGCTTCAAGTCCGCCTGGGCTTTGCGCAGGTCTTCCACCTGAGTTTTCATGAACTCGTAGCGTTCTTTTTCCTGCTCATACTCCGCCTTCGCATCGGGGTTGATCGCACCCATGCGGCGCAACTGAGCGCGGTTATGAGTCAACTGTTCTTCCAGGTCCGGCGCGAGTTCGGTGACGATCGGCAACTGCTCCACCATGCCTTCGATCGGCAGCGGCACGGGGCCCGAAACATCGGCGGCATATTCGAACATCACCAAACCAAAATCGTCGCTGATCTTTTGCTGTAAATTATCGAGCGCTTCCTGCTTGCGGGTTTGCTCCAACTGCACCTGCCCCAACAGACGTTCCGCATTTGCGAATCCGCGTTGGGCGTTGTTTTCCAATTCCTGCAAACGCGTTTCTTCCTGTTCGGCGGCGGCAAGTTCCTTCTCTGCCGGTTCGATCTGAATGCGCTGGTCTTCGATCTGCACATTCAACGCCGACTCACGTTCACGCAGCGCCGCCTTCTCGGCATCCAAACTATGCAAGCCGCCATCCAACTCGGTCAGGCGATTCGCCAATTCGACACGGCGCGAATCGAGGCGTGAAATATCATCGCCGCGTTCCTTCAATTTATTTTGCGCCGCGCTCAGGCTGCCCTCTGCCACTGCCGCGCGCGTCGTCCAATACGAGACCTGTTCCTGCAACTCCCCCGCTTCAAGTTCCGCGAGTTTCGCCGCAACCACTTTCAATTCCGCGTGAGCCTGCGAATATTGTTCTTCAACCTCCACCGATGA
>JACAEP010000355.1 GCA_013388795.1 Chloroflexota bacterium
ATCGGCATGCCCGTGGAAATGGTCACGCGCAAGATGCGCAACGACGGCGACGAGCGGGGAATCATCGTGTATGGGTATAAATTTCGTAGAAGGATGTAGGCGGCAGAGATATATCACTTTTCGAACAATTTCAGCCAAAAACGTTTGGTAATCAAGTAAAAATCAAACGCGGTGGAGATTTATCTCTGCTGCGTTTGATTTATTTCACCAACCTTTCTTCTGGGGACAAACATTTTGTACAGCGGTATGAATAGCAGAAGAGAAACTCACCGAGCATGTGCGGAATCTTGTCGAAGTCGCCGCAGTCGGCCGGACGGGATGGGTTACCCGTCTGATTCAAGCAGAGAGCCAGGAGGGTTGTTTCTTTCTGAAGAGACGTAGAAATGCCTGTGCCGGCTGACTCTTTTGCGGCCAGCGTAACATTTCATTTTTCATGGTCTCATAACCGATCTTGAAGAGTTCTTGATGGCTTTTGAAGTCCCAAAGTGGGACAGCGGGCGTGCTTCGCAGAGAAACATATCGCACCGATACACCGTGCGCGGCTGCCAGTTCCATCTCAAGATCACGCTGGCGCTGCGTGATCGCAGAAGCGAGTTTCGGCAGAAGTGGGCCAGTCGTTTTACTCAGATCTGCGTATGAATCGGGATCGTGCAAATCCAGGGCGATGATTTCTGTTGCTCCCAACCTTATGGCGGGTTCAATCGGCAAATTGCTAAGCGCACCGCCATCAATGATATATTGACCCTCTTTTTCGATGGGCGCAAACCAGGGCGGTATGGTGAAGGAAGCCATCACGCCTTCCAGCACAGAGTGCTCCGGATCCAAGCCGTAGATGGAAGGCACGCCTGCATCCAGGTCTGCTGCAACTGTGGCCAGGCGGACATTCTGGATCTGTCCGAAGCGAAATTCAGGCGCAATGCCTGCGGCAATCAGGATTTCCCGAGCGGAGCGGTGGCTGCGATTATCCTGGCGTTTGGATACGGCGTTCCAGGCAAACTGAAGGAGGCGAGGATCCATCAACTTGGAATCCTCCATCAGTTGATAAGCGTGTTCCAATTTTTCAAGCCCAGCCTGGTCCACTCCCCAGACCGCCAACCCTGTGGCATTGATTGCCCCGATCGATGTGCCGACCAGGAGATCCGGTTTCAGGCCGGCTTCGAGTAGAGCCCGCAGTGCACCTACTTGCATGGCGCCGCGTGCACCCCCGCCTCCCAAGACAAAAGCCAAGCATTTTTTCATTCTTTACCTCGTTCATCGTTTTTATCATTCGCCGATGTACTAATCATGCCACTCTCTATCACTTCACTTCCGATTGTTCATAGCATACCAATAAGCGGGACGACTGTCATGAAGCCAAAGTGCTATAAAAGTGCTAATTGAGAGCATGGAGTTCTGGCGATATCACAACAACTCTCTCGCCTGCTGACGAAAGGGTTGCTAAATCAACTTGTTTGCGTAGAGTCGTGAGTTCATGTCTTGCCATGGCAAGGGAGATGTCTAAGTTTTACAAATCAGCCTGATCCATCTCCTCGTCGAGCGGTGGCTTTCGTATTCGTCCGCATCCGCAGTCAAGACGCAGCCTTTCAAGATTCCGCTCCATTCGACTGAGCCCGTTCGCGGCTCCGCTCAGTGAGGAAACCTGTTGCTGTGCAGAGGCGTTGATTCTAAACGTTCCTAGATATGGACGGTTGCTACAACGTCTCCTGCATAACGAGCCAAGTGATGGCTTCCTCGAACTCAGTAAACACCTTGGCGCGGATAAAGCGGTTCACAGTTACGGTTTCGAGAAAGCCTGCCTGCTTCGCGTCATTCATCGATGTCAGAAAGGCAATCTTACTTCGGTTGAGAGAAGGATGGGCGGCCAGAGCCTCGCCCAATTGAATGATGTCAATCACAGAGAGTATTGTTTCTGCTTCACGGGTATCCACCAATATCTCATACTCACCGGGCTGTTCAATTTGCGACGCGATACCAAGGAGTGCCTGTTTGCTGATCTCGAAGTTGAGTACGCCTGTAACAGTTGTCTTGATAAAGTCTTTCGTCTGAATCACCTTGATGTTGACCGGCATCGAAGCCTCCAATTTTTATCGTCTAACAATGCCTAAGATACTCTTGACGATGAAAGCTGTCATGAATCCAAAGTGGTATTAAAGTGTCAATCGTGTGATGCATCTCTTGTCTGATGTGTGGAATCTGAGTGCGCATCAGGTGAAGACCACCACATTTTCTTCGAACCGGGCGGCATATTGCTTGATTGCCTCCACATCCTCGATTTCACTGGGACCACGGACCAGCCTCACGGTTCTCACAAATAATGATCCCGGCAACCTTTTTCCAATGATCTGGTTCAATGATTCAGGCTCGAAGCTCATTCTTGGTTACTTTCTTCTCATTGGAAAACTACCGCGTCACG
Organism: Chloroflexota bacterium; assembly: GCA_013388795.1. Classification (GTDB taxonomy): domain Bacteria; phylum Chloroflexota; class Anaerolineae; order Anaerolineales; family Villigracilaceae; genus Villigracilis. Next base: position 2,414 of record JACAEP010000355.1, read on the forward strand.
AATCTTTCGATCCTGCGCTCTGATGTGAAAAGATTTGCGAGCATTAACCCGGCAACAAATCCACCCACATGGGCCCAAACGGCCACCCCGCCGACGTCTGCCCCACCCAGGGCTGCCACGCCGTCAAATAACTGGAAGATAAACCAAAAGCCCAGTACAACCGCCGCCGGAAGCATAGTCATTTTGTAGAATTTTCCCAACGGTAATGGAACGTAGGTTGCAATCTGGCTTCCGGGGAAATACACCAGATACGCGCCGAGTACTGCCGAAATCGCGCCGCTGGCTCCCACCGTCGGGATCGGAGAATAGGGATCGATGAGAAAATGCGCCAGATCTGCGACCAGACCGCCCACCAGATAAAAGACCAGGTAGCGACCATGTCCCACCCGGTCTTCGACGTTATCACCGAAGATCCACAGATAGAGCATATTCCCGCCGATATGGGCTAGCCCGGCGTGCATGAACATGCTGGTGAATATGTCCATCACATCCCCAAAATTCACCGAGCCGTCGGTGTAATTGGCCGGGATCATGGCGTGCTGGTAAAAGAATGCGTCCAGCGACGTTTCGGACATAGAGAACATCAACAGAAACACCAGGACATTTACTGCGATGAGCAGGTAATTTACAACCGGGGTTTCCCGGGTACGAATTTCATCTCGAACAGGTATCATGATTCTCTTCCTTTCTAGACCTTTTCCGTCTCGACAAGCGCTTGCTTGACGGCCGCGCCATCCACGGTTTCGGTCTCCAGCAGTTGCCGGGACAGACGTTCCAATGCGGAGCGGTGCTCTACTAATAGCGCTTGAGCCCGCTTGTACTGCTCGGTGATCATCTGCTGGACTTCTTCATCGATGATCTTCATCGTATCCGGGCTGGCAGTGGCGGTTGCCTCGCCAGACAGGAACTGGTACTGCTGCGTCGCGTAGCGCACGCTTCCCAGCTTCTCGCTCATACCGAATTCCATCACCATCCGGCGGGCCAATTCACTCGCTCGTTGAATATCATTGCTGGCGCCGGTGCTGATCGTTCCGAACACCACCTGTTCGGCGGCCCGCCCGCCGAGCATGACGGCGATGCGGTCTTCCAACTCTTCGCGGGTCAGCAGGTAGCGGTCCTCGGTGGGCATCTGCATGGTGTAGCCCAGGGCGCCGCGGCCGCGCGGCACAATGGTCACCTTGGCGACCGGATCAGCGTGGGGCACCAGTTCTGCGATCAGGGCATGGCCGCTCTCATGGTAAGCCACCGTCGTGCGCTCCTGGTCATTCATCACGCGCGTCCTCTTTTCCGGTCCGGCGACCACCCGCTCGATGGCAGCCTCGAAGTCCTGCATGGTCACGGCGGCTGCACCTCGGCGCGCGGCCAGCAGGGCAGCTTCGTTGACCACATTTTCCAGGTCCGCTCCGCTAAAACCGGGAGTGATTCTCGCCGCCCGGTCCAGATCGAAATCGGGGGAGAGCCTGATGTTCTTTGCGTGAATCCGTAAGATTTGCAAGCGGCCAGTCAGGTCAGGAGCCGATACTGTGATCTGGCGATCGAAGCGGCCGGCCCGCAGTAAAGCCTGATCAAGAACTTCCGGTCGGTTGGTCGCGGCCATGATGATGACCGGCTTATCTTTCTCTGCCCGGAACCCGTCGATCTCACTGAGGAGCTGGTTGAGAGTTTGTTCGCGCTCATCGTTGCCACCCATACGAACTGTATTGGCGCGGGACTGTCCAATTGCATCGATCTCGTCGATAAAGATGATGGCCGGGGCCGCCTTGCGGGCCTGTTCAAACAGATCCCGCACGCGAGCCGCGCCCACACCCACGAACATTTCTACAAACTCAGAGCCGCTGGTTTCAAAGAAGGGAACACCCGCTTCACCCGCTGTCGCCTTCGCAAGCAGCGTTTTGCCGGTACCTGGAGGGCCGACCAACAGCACCCCTTTGGGGATGCGCCCACCCAGGCCCGAAAACTGCTCGGGAGTTTTCAAGAACTGGATGATCTCCTGTAATTCAACAATGGCTTCATCAACGCCGCCGACGTCCTTGTAGGTGATGCCGATCGTTTCCGGCTTGACTTCGGTCG
>JACAEP010000160.1 GCA_013388795.1 Chloroflexota bacterium
CGTTGAGGAGAGAAATCTACACTGCCGCCAATGCCCTGCAGCCCCTGTGAAATCTTTAGATGATTTCTCCCGCTTGTATCCATTGTAAAGATTTCATACTCCTGCGGCGTGCCTGTATTCATGGCATAGGCGATTTTTTCACCATCCGGCGACCATGCTACAGAGACAATATTGCCTGTCCCTGTGTACACCCGCCGCGCGTTCAATCCATCCGCATTCATCATCCAAATCGAAGTGGGCGTATCGCCTGCTTTGTTGGCAAACACAATCATACGGCCATCTGGCGAAAAATCTGGCGAAATCACATTGCCGATGTTGATCGTCAACTGAAATATCTCGCGTTCGACGAAGTTTAGAATGAAAAAGTCAAAATTGGGTCCGGCGCGGTTCGAGGCAAAAAGAATGGAGATGGCATCCGGCGTAAAGACGGGGTAGTAATTACTGGCGGCCACGTCGGTCAATTGGACGAAGTCTGTACCGTCGCGGTTGACCATGCAAAGTTGGTTGTAATCGCCGCGGGTGCAGGTGAAAACGATGCGCCCGCCATTTGTCAGGGTGGGGCGCGGCGTGGGGGAGGGCGGCGGCGGGGCGGTACTATCTGCGGCGAAGGGTGTGAAGAGGATCGGGGTAGGGAGCGGTATCTCTTCTGCCGGGCGAATGAAGAAAAACAGCGAAACAAATCCAGCCAGAACCACCAGCAAAAGAATCGGAACGAAACCAATGGATTGTTTTCGCTTATTGCTTGGGTTTGCAATGCCAGCCAGCCGTTCTTCCAGCGGGATGGTGTCTGTACTGACGGCGGTTGCTTTCGGAGGGGGAAGAAATTCCCAATCGCCGAGCGCGCCCGCCAGGACGGGAGCCGTTTCCGGTTTGACGCGCAACGGCACTTGATCCAGTGGGGTGTGCGCGGCAAGCGCCAGCGCGGAGGAAAATTCGATGGTGGTTTTCAGACGTTCGTCGGGATTTTTTCTGAGTGCCCACACGATCATGCGGGAGAAATGGTCGGGCAGGCTGGGGTTTAGGGCGGCGGGCGCAGGCGGCGGCAAGTCCAGATGTGTTTTGCGGATCGCATCGCTGGTCTTTGGCGCAGACTTTCCATTGATCCAATGCCCGCTGATGAGTTCATAGAGAATCACAGCGAGGGAGTAAATGTCTGCTGCGGTGGTAAGCGCTTCGCCGCGTAGTTGTTCGGGGGCTGTATAAAGGGCTGGATACTTGCTGTATCGGGTCTCTGCGATGGACTGGATTGCTCTCGACCCTGCCAGCCCGCAAACGATCACCTCGCCGCGTTGGTTGAGGCGGATGAGTTCTGGCGCAAGATGCGCGTGCAATCGGTTTTGTTTGTGCAGCGCTTCCAGCCCGGCGCAGATGGATTTTGCAAGAAACACGGCTTCGCTTTCGTTCAGCCTGCCCCGGCTTTGAATAGTTTTTAGCGAGGGTCCATCTATCCATTCCTCAAGCAGGAAGGCTTGTGTGGGTGTTTTTTGCAGACCGAGCAGTTTGTTCAGGTTTGGGTGCGAGAGATTTTGAAACCTGACCGAGTTGGCTTCGTATCCCCTGAGGGTTTCGGGGTTTTCGGCGATGGCTTTGGGTAGAACAGTCAACGCCACCGGGCGGTTTGTGCGTTCATCGCTGGCGCGATACAATTCTCCAAAGGGCGTAAGGGCAATGAACTCTTCAATTCGAAATTGATTTAACGGAGTCTTGATCGTAACTGGCGGGGATGACATTTTTTGAATGGGGTGAACGTATGGAAAGGTTGTGTCTGTGGGCTGCTTATGGGTTGTGACGCATCCTTCACATGAAATGCTAAAGCGCCCACGCCAGCATCAAACCAAAAATGGACACCAGCAAACCGATGTGCATGAAAAAGTTGGTCGTTGCCAGAAAGGTTCCCGGCAGGATGAATTGAAGCAGGAGATTGAGGACGATCAATCCCAGCCCGATGATGGGCAGCAACCCTTTGCGGTGCGCGAGATAATTGGAAAGCGTGTCGAGTAATTTAGAGATCATGTTTCCTCCAGATCGGTTATTTGTTCGGTATAGGGCGTATGACCGTTGGACTTTATCTTCCATGGCGCAAACTGCGCCAGCAGTCTTCCGGGAATGCTGCCATGTATGATGACGCCTCCGCGCCCGTGTTCCACGCGGTCTACCTGACCCAACTCGTGAAACAATGAGATTAGCGCGCCTTCTTTATAAGGCAGCCGCACCCCAATGGGCTCAAAGGCTTCGAACAATTCCTCTTGCACCAGCATGAGCAGGTTTTCTAGGCCGGCGCCTTTGAGGGCGGAGATGGCAATTGATTTTGGGAAGTTTTCAAGGACCCGCGCGGCGTTTTGCGGGTCTTTCAATTGGTCTGATTTGTTAAGGGCGGCGATCATTGGGATGTGATCCGCATCGATTTCTTTCAATGTTTGTAAGACGGCCTGATATTGTCCCAGCGCGTTGGGGTGCGAAATATCTACAACGTGCAGGAGCAAATCAGCTTCAGCAATTTCTTCCAATGTGGCATGGAAAGCGGCGATCAATGTTGTGGGAAGTTTTTGGATGAAGCCCACGGTATCGGTGAAGAGGACTGTATTGTCGCCGGGAATTTGCACGCGGCGGGTCGTTGGGTCGAGCGTGGCAAAGAGTTGATCGGCCACATAAACGTCGGCTTTGGCAAGGCGGTTTAACAGTGTGGATTTGCCCGCGTTGGTGTACCCGACTAGGGCAACGGTCGGGATGCGGGTTCTTCGTCTTTGGGCGCGATAACGATGACGATGGTCTTCGACTTTTTCCAATTCCTCTTTGATGTGGGTGATACGCCTGCGGATGGCGCGGCGGTCCACTTCGAGCTGGGTTTCGCCAGGACCGCGCAACCCTACCCCGCCTGTAGAACCGGCGCGACCGCCGCCGCCGCCTGCCTGACGCTCCAGGTGTGTCCATGCGCGCGTGAGGCGGGGCAGGTTGTACTCATATTGGGCAAGTTCCACCTGCAGCATGCCTTCTTTGGTATGGGCATGTTGGGCAAATATGTCCAGAATTAAGGCGGTTCGATCGATGACGCGAATGTTTTTTCCGAGGGCCCTTTCCAGTTCGCGTTGATGGCGCGGCAACAGTTCGTCGTCAAAGATGACGACTTCCGACAAGGTTTCTTCGGCGAGGGCTTTGAGTTCTTCCACTTTGCCGGGCCCAATGTAGGTTTCCATGTGCGGGCGGCTGAGCCGTTGGGTCAGTTCGCCGACGACTTCCACGCCGGCTGTATCTGCCAGCAGGGCAAGCTCTGTAAGTGAATCTTCAAGGGAGAGAATTTGATTCTTCGTATCGCGCAGTTCCACACCTACTAGAAAGGCGCGTTCACGAGGGGGGGTGGTTGGTTGGGGGATTTTCTTTGCCACGAGGTTCCGTTTCTTGATTTTCTTTTTCTTCCGCCGCCTGCTGTTCGAGATCGCCAAAAAACTTAAGCATCAGCGGGTTGCTGGGTTCGGTGCGGGTGGGCAGCAGGATGTGAAATGTCGAACCCGGTAATTTTACTTCGTCATATCCTTCCGACTCAACCCAGATCGTCCCGCCGTGCGCCTCGATGATTCCGCGCGCAATGGATAAGCCAAGCCCCGGACCGCCGCCTTTGAATTTGGTCTTGCCGCTGGAGTGCAAATCGGTTCTTCCAAGCTGGCCGAACTTATCGAAGATGATGCTTTGATCTTCCGGTGAGATGCCAATGCCAGTATCCTTGATGGTCACTTCGATGAAGCCGGGTAACATGCGTCCATCCAAGGTGATGATGCCTTTGTCTGGCGTGTATTTGATGGCATTCGTGACCATGTTGCCAATGGCCTGGTACAAACGCGTCGAGTCGCCGTAAATGACTATGTCGCTGCCTTCAAAGTCGTTGACGACCAGCGTCTGCCTGCGTTCATTGATCGGTTTCCTGAATTCATTCCGAATAAGCTCCAGCAGGTGACTGATCCACATGGGCTGGATGTTGAGCGTGAGCAGGTGGTTATCGATCAGGGAGACGTCGATCATATCGTCAATGATGTCGCGCAGTCGCAGAATGCCGGTGTTGACCCCGTTCAGGTAATTTTTCATGATCTCTTGCTCAGAGTTTTGCACCATGTCTGCCATCATGGACGTGTAGCCTTCGATCAGGGTCAGAGGCGTTTTCAGTTCGTGCGCCGCCACCGAAATAAACTTGGATTTGTTCTGGTCGAGGGCTTGCAGTTTGTCCTGCACGGCTCCCAATTCGCGTGAAATGTGCGCCACACGGGTTTCCATTTCATAGCGAATGACAATGCTAAGGCTGTGGGTCAAAATTGGGATGACCGAGGCGAGATATTCAAGCGCTTCCTTGTCTTCAAGATGATCTCCGGCAGCGTCAATGGTCAGTGAAACCATGCGGTTCAGAATGTAGGAGACGTGATAATCTGCATGTTCCAGGTTTGTTTCTGTGGGGGAATGTCCCCAGTCGTAGAGGATCGGGTCAAGCCAGGCGGTATCGCCAGTGACGATGGTCTGCTCCAACAAGGTGTAAAAACGGTGCAGTTGTTCCCCAAAGCCTTCACGCACGCCTTCGCCCGCCGCCAGTTCGCGGGAGATGCGCTCCACCCAAATGGGGCGTAGTTTTTGCAACAATGCCTGTACTGCCATGTGCTTATCGCTGGTTCCCTGCTCGCAAGTATTTTGTCGAAGTTGGATGCGCAATTAAAACATAGAATCTGCTAAGTTACGCGATACGACTTAAGTGTACGCCCAGACCTTGCTTTTGAAAACGGTTAATTCCTGCCGCGTTCAACCACCCAATGCCAGAGCGTATCACCCACCATGCGCAGACTTTCGGCTGAGACCTTGTCGGGGGTATCTTCAACGGTATGCCAGTAGGGATAATCGAAATCAATAATATCCACGGCGGGAATGCCTTTTTCGAGGAAAGGCGTATGGTCATCCAACATGCTGTGCTTGCCGGTTTTTATGAAAACATCCCCATACCCAAGCCTTTCTGCTGTGTCCCAAATTTCGCCGCGGAGGGTTGGGTCAGAATTCAATTCGTAATGGAGATTCAAATCTGCATCGCCGACCATATCCAAGATCACAACCGCCTGAGGGTTTACCGGAACTTCATTCACAAAAGCGCGCGAGCCCAGAATCCAATCCCAGCCTGCGATGCGCCCATTATCTTCGGCGTCGAAAAAGACCAGCCAAACAGGGATGGTATCGTCTGGCAGGGTTCGCGCTAGTTCGAGCAAAACGGCAACCCCAGAAGCTCCATCGTTTGCGCCGGGGACGGGTTGCGTGTGGTTTGCAGGGTCGGGGTCATTGTCTGCGAAAAAGCGCGTATCGTAATGTGCGGCTAAAATTATTTGCGGGAGGGCGTCGCTTCGTTTGGCAATCAGATTGGAAATGGGATGACCGAGACGCTCGGACTCGTGGACTTCTACCATCCATCCGGCTTTTTCCAACTCTGCCCGCATCCATGCCCGGATTTTGGCATGTCCCTGCGACCCGGGCGCGCGCGCGCCCATGTCCACTTGTGTTTGCACATCGGCGTAGGCGCGCGTGCCGTCAAAGAACTCCGGCGCAGGCGCAGACTCGCTTTCAAAATCAAGGGCAGACCCAAAGGTCAGAAAAGAGGCGGCGTACCATCCAATGGTCAGCAATAACAACCCGCTCGTTATTGCCAGATAAAGAACAACGGCGCGTTTGTTCATCAGGGATTTCCTTGCAGGTATGTTTTCAATGCCTGCGCGGCGCGGTCGGCATAGGCTTGCCCTTTTTCGCGCTTGCCAATCTTTTTTTCAAGTTGAAGTTCAGGCAAAATGCCGAAGTTGGCTTTCATTGGCTGGAAGTCTTTTAGGTCGGCGTGGGTGATGTAGTGACATAATGCCCCCAGCATGGTTTCGCGTGGAAGTTCGAGCAGGGACTTGCCTTGCGCGAGTCTTGCCATGTTGAGTCCTGCCAGCAGCCCGGTGGCGATATTGCCCATATAGCCTTCCACGCCTGTGATCTGACCGGCAAAGAAAAGGTCGCCGCGCGTAATGTGTTGAAGGGTGGGACGCAAAAGCTTTGGCGATGCAATGAATGTGTTGCGATGCATTTGCCCATACCGCTCGAACTCGGCGTGTTCAAGACCGGGGATCATTCGAAGCACGCGGCGCTGCTCGGGGAATTTTAGATTGGTTTGAAAACCGACGATGTTGTATAAGCTTCCGGCAAGATTATCCTGACGAAGTTGCGCCACTGCATACGGACGTTTGCCTGTGCGAGGGTCGCGCAGACCGACCGGGCGCATCGGACCAAACGCCAGCGCTTCATCGCCGCGCTCGGCGATGATCTCCACCGGCAGGCAGCCCTCAAAAAATTGTCCGGCTTTTACGCCGGTTTTGATGGCGTCTTCAAACGAACGTAATTCAATTCGTTCTGCTGTTCGCAGGGCATTCAAAAAATTGTAGTACTCTTCTTTTGTGAGCGGGCAGTTGATATAGTCGCCTTCTGCCTGGTCGCTCTTGCCGTAGCGTGAAGCGCGGAAGGCAATTTCCATGTTAATGCTCTCGGCGCGGACAATGGGCGAGATGGCGTCAAAGAAGAAAAGGCGCTCAGCGCCGCTCAGCGCCGCAATGGATTGTGAAAGCCGATCCGAGGTCAACGGCCCGCTGGCGATAATGACAGGGGCGGGGGGGATGTCTTTAACTTCTTCGCGGATGATTTCGATATTCGGGTGCGCAGAAATACGTTCGGTCACACGCTTTGCAAAGGCTTCGCGGTCTACCGCGAGGGCTGCCCCGGCGGGCAGCGCTGTTGCTTCAGCGCATTCCACCAGCAGGGAGTTGAATTGGCGCAGTTCGTTTTTCAGGACGCCCGATGCCCTATCGGCTTGGTTCGAGCCGAGTGAGTTCGAGC
>JACAEP010000056.1 GCA_013388795.1 Chloroflexota bacterium
ACGAGATTATTTTGTTAAAAAACCATAAAGCCTGACCTGCAAGTGGCTTATGAAAGGGCCTGTTGGATGAACAAGCCGCATCTTTCTTGGCTGCGGCTGTTTTTTTTAACCCGCACGTGGCTGGCAAAACCATGAAACTTGGGGAAAGCGATTGGCGTATATGAATCAGGCTTTTATTTTTGCTCGAAAAGCACTACACTATGTTTATAAATTTTCACAGGAGAATTAACATGAAAAGATCGGGTCGTTCTCAACTTGCATTGGGTGTAATACTCATCTTGATTGGCGGGTGGTTTTTGCTTAATCAAATCATGCCTGAGTTTCGGGAGTTTTTTGCGCCATACACGGAGTGGCCCTCTAACCTGCTTTTGATCGGCGCTGGAATTTTCATCCTCGGTCTTGCCACAGGCTCGCCGGGGTTGTCTGTCCCGGCTGCGATTGTGGCTGGGATTGGCGGAATTTTCTATTACCAGGCTGTCACCGAAAGCTATGACTCATGGTCGTATATGTGGGCTCTGATTCCCGGTTTTGTGGGGTTGGGCACAGTTTTACAAGGCTTGCTGGGTGAGAATACCGCGCATAACCTAAAGCGCGGCTTGAACCTGATGGTCATCAGCGCGGTCTTGTTCCTGGCATTTGCCGCTTTTCTCGGCGGATGGAACATCCTTGGGAATTACGGCCCTGCTGTTTTATTGATACTCCTTGGTCTTTGGGTAGTTGGCAGCGGGCTGTATCGCTCTTATCGCAAACAGGAATAACAAATGCTCTGTTGCAAGGATGTCATTGCGAGCCGCCGCAAGCGGCGAAGCCATCCCTTCGCTGGCAGGAAGACTGCTTCGCTTTGCTCGCAGTGACAGATTTTGAGAGTATTTGCAACAGAGCAAATAACAAACACTATGAAACGCAGTTCGTTGTTTTGGGGCGGGGTATTAATCCTGCTGGGTTTTTTGATGCTGGCAGGAGGGATGGGCATCCGCGCCCCTGATTTGACGGGGCGATGTTTTTTTAATTAATCGCTACAACACGAATTTCTGGAAAGAACTGGTGTACGGTCCCTTCCACCCAGCCATGCAATGTAGATGGCTGCAATGGACAATTAAGGCAGGCTCCTCCGAGCCTTACTTGCAACTCGTCTCCTTCCATGGCAGCAAACTCAACAGTGCCGCCATGAAATTGTTCGATGTAAGCGCTGAGATTTTCCAGCAAATATTTTATCTGACTTTCGCGGGGGAGAGATTGAGAAGCCGGCATGCTGTATATCCTTTCTTATCTTATCAAAGACGCAATCTGCTCATGCGCATTCTTCCAGCGCGGAGAAACGTTTAGCGCAAGCCGGTCAATTATAAGCCTGCTGGTCTCTGGATGATAATTTGCCAAGGTTCTCAATACTTCACGGTGCAGGCGCAGCGCCTCCAGGTCAGTTTCACATACCACACTGGAGGAGTATTTCGCACTACCAACCACCGCAGACCAACCAAAAACATCGCCGTCTTTCAAACGGGAAATGATGATCCGTGGTCCATCATATGGCTTGTAACTTGTGATAACTCTGCCCTTTAGAATCAAATAAACATGAGAAGCCGGATCCCCCTGCTCAAAGATTACCGCACCCGTCGCGCAACGGCAGAGATCAAACGCCTTTGCCAGCGTGGCAAGTTGTTCGGCGTTGAGGCCCATAAAAAAGGGGATGTGAGGCAGGGCGTCCAGCATTTGAAACTATCTTAATCACCGTATGGACAGCTTTCCAGTATCATTCATCCTAAACTGAATGACATTTGTCTCGTCTTGCGGGTCTCTGTTTTTAAGGTAGGGTATACTTTCTAAAAATCATAATTTGAAGCATAAAATCCAATGAATAAAAAAAACCTTTCCTCGTTTGAAAAGTTATTACTCGGCTTCGAAGATCCAAAACTCCCGGCCGCCGCGCAGCCTCTGCGAAAAGGCGCTTTATGCCCCCAATGCGGCACGGGTCGGCTCGATTACAACGGAATGCTTCAGCTCGAATGCCCAGCCTGCGGGTTTGTCAACGGCGAGACAGGCGGATGCACCTGATAATATTCGAGCAAATCCCGTGAGGATTTTTTACTCTTTGAAATAATGAATATGAACAATACTCGATCCCTGTATCGGCGTTTTTTTGCCCTCTCTATGATTGGTCTTGGACTCTTGGCGATTGCGGTTGCTTTTTTCTTGTTGACAGATACACCAACTTCCGCTTCAAACTCCGACTTTTCAACGGTGCCTGCTGAAGTGAATTATCCCGCGCCGGAACTGAACCTGATCACATTGGATGGCGAGCCGGCCTCGTTGCTTGACTTTCGCGGGCAGGTGGTGTTGGTCAATCTCTGGGCAACCTGGTGTCCACCCTGTCGAGACGAGATGCCGACCCTGCAGGAATTCTATGATGAATACCGATCCGAAGGCTTTGTCTTGATTGCGATTGATCAAGGGGAGACCTCTCAACAAGTCATTCCTTTCGTCAACGAATTCAACCTGACGTTTCCCATTTGGCTGGACCCAAATAGCGAAGCGGGAGCGGCCTTCAAGAGCATGAACCTGCCCAGTTCCTATGTCATCGACCGCAACGGACGGGTAAGATTGATGTGGATTGGCGGCATCTCTAAAAAAATTCTTGAAAAATATGTGCCTGGTATCATAAAGGAAAGGTAAAAGAAATGGATATCCAAGTGAATTGGAAGGGCAAGATGGCTTTCGAAGGTTCGGGACCGTCTGGGCATGCTGTTTTGTTGGATGCAGACCAGAATTCTGGCGGTGAAAATGGCGGCTTGCGCCCCATGGAAATGATTGCAATCGGACTGGCCGGCTGCACAGCCATGGATGTCGTTTCGATTCTCTCAAAGAAAAAACAGGCAGTGACCGATTTTCAAGTCAACTTCCATGGAACGCGGGCGGCAGAACACCCCAAAGTTTTTACGTCTGGAATTCTTGAATACCGGATCTATGGAAAGAATATTGACGAAGCCGCTGTTGTGCGCGCGATTGAACTTTCAGCTGAAAAATACTGTCCTGCTCAGGCAATGTTGGGAACTATCTTTCCTATTCGATTGTTGTATAGGATATTTGACTTCGAGACAAAGACTCTCCTGAAAGAGGGCGAATATATACGCAAAACGCCAGATTAAGCGCTGGCGTTTTTATGGGTAGCTGCCGCTGATTGCGGTATAGGCATCACCGCATTCACAGGCAATGACGGTTAAGCCGCCTTTAGAGAGCGTGCCTTTATAGGCATCTGTTCCCTTGTGAGGGACCCAGCCGCTTAAAACAAAAGGTAAGGGGCTATCGGCGGGGATCCATTCGCCGTTGTATTTTCTGGCAATATGGACGTGCGTGCCGGTGGACCGACCGCCCTCGCAGGAAGGATATCCGATCATATCGCCTGCTTTCAAGTCTGCGCCGAGCGGTGCGCGCTGATCGGTTGCAAGGTGCAGATAGTAGATGACCCAGCCTGTACGTTCATCTCCATCCCGGTCGAGGTCAAGAGCAACGCCATCCTTGCTGGAGCGAACCACCAGCCCGTCTGCCACAGCGATGGCAAAGTTTTCGGGTTGGGCAGGCGCACAGCCCGAACGTTCGGAAGGAGGCGCAAAATCCAGAGCGGCAAAGGGCTCGCCGGCGCCCCAGCCTGTATGCGGTCCGCCAGTAAAGTTCCATGTTTGATCAGATGGAAAAGGCAGGAGCAGTTCCGGTTGTTGCAGGCTGCCTGGCAAAAGTTCGAAGGAGTCGCGCCAGGGATCGCCGAATAGATTGGCATAGGTTTTGTAGAGACCTTCCGGAGCGATGGCTTGATTGAATTCTTCACCTGTAAACATGCGTGAGAAATAATATTGCATCGCGGCGGAACCGGCATTCTGCCAAGGGTCTGGGCGGATGATGTTTCCTCCAGCATCTTCAAATTCGACTAGGCTGCCTTGCCGCCAGCCGTAATAACCGTTGTTGAGCGTGTTGGCGGCAAGCACCATTTGCAGGTAAGGGGACTCCCAAAACGGACGGATCAAGCCGAGCAGGTTTCTTCGCGCGGGCGGTTCGTCTAACGTGAGCGCGCCGCCTTGGTATTCCAAAATAGCGAGTAACAATCTTGGATTGAGGCTGTAGTTGATGGCAACATAGTCCACAAGTTCAGCGCCAGATTTCCATTCGGCTCCCACGTAGGCGCGATAGTTTTTCAACCACCCCGGCTGAGATGCCACGAACGCGGCGGTGTTAAAGCCGCTGCCAGCCGGGCTGTTGACGAAGGCATGGTCTGGAATGCTTTGAAAGGTAGTACCCCATAAAGCGCGGTAATAAATTGGTATTTTCATCGGCATACCGGGCGGCATGGTGGTGGCTTCACGCGGAATAAATGGATTTGCCGCGAGTATCTCGTCAACTGTTGTGTTGAAACGCAACGCGAGAGCGGGCAGGGTATCGCCGGTTTGGGCGGTGTAATCCACCAGCTGCCCGGGGGCATAGGATGGGCGATTCTGCGGCGGCGTAGATGCAGCAACTGGCGCGGAATCTCCTGATGGATGGATGGAGAGCGCGGGTTGGCTTTCAATGGAGGGCGAACAGGACGCGAGCAGCAAGCCAGCCGCCAGGAAGACCGAACCCGCTGATTTCGACAGGTTGCTGATGAATTTATTCATCTTCTTCGCGGACGATGTTTGACCATGCCTGGCTGAGCAGGTCGGCGGTGATGACTTTATCTCCTTTGACGAGTTGACCCTTGTAGGGTTCATCGCCGGCGATCACGCGCCATCCGCTCATGACGAAGGGAATGGGACCGTCGGCGGTAACCCATTCTCCATTGAATTTCCGCGCAAAGTGTAGGTGTGTGCCGGTGGATACGCCGCCTTCACAAGAGGCATGACCAATGCGGTCATTTGTTTCAAGATAGGCGCCGGCGGGAACTCGATCTTTGGTGGCAAGATGCAGGTAGAGGAGATTCCAGCCAGTCTGCTCATGCCCATCACCGTCGAGGTCAATCATGACCACGCCATTTCCCGAACGGACGACCAAGCCTGGGGCGGCAGCCACCACCCAGGCGTCATTTGGGTAGCATCCTGTTTTCGCTGCGGCGGGGGCAAAGTCGATGGCAGAGAAGATACTGTGCGATTGCCCGTAAATATCAGGGTTGATCTGTCCCCAGCCATTATGCGGACCACCGGTGAAACTCCACTTAACGCCCGGCTCGAAGGGCAGGACAAGCGGGGGTTGATTCAGGCCGGGCGGGAAAATGGGTCCGATCAGTTCGGCTCTCAACCAGGGATCGCCGAACATATCTTTATACACGGCTGGGAAACCGGTATCTGGGTTGATGATCTGTGACCATTGTGATTGACTGTGTAGTGTAGAGAATAAATACTGAATCGCCACCGTGCCGGCATTTAATCGAGGGTCGAGGCGCAGGCGTGTGCCATCCTGAAAGTCGATGTGTGTGATCGTGCCGGCGCGCCAGCCATAATAGGCAATGGACATGGTGTTGATCGCCCATGTCAGTTGGACGCTCAAGCCTTTGTAGCGATAGTCGTTGAATCCCATTGGGTATTCTGTGTGCAGGATATCGATTGGCTGCCCGCGCACCCAGCGCGCCTCGTGTTCCAGCAGGGCGAGCAAAAGCCGCGGGTTGACAGAGTTTTCAATGGCGAGACGGTTGATGGCATCGTATCCTTCGACCCAGCCTGCTGAACCAAGGTAATCGCGGAATGTGCTGAGGTAGCCGCTTTGCGAGTTGACAAAGGCTTCTGTATCGAAATCCAGAGCGGTGGCAGAGAAGACAAATTCGGTATCGGGCAGGAGTTGGATGTTGGGTGTGGTGGCTTCGTGGATGCGGTTTGGAATGACTAGCAATGTGCCCGGGTCGATGAGAGTGGTGCGCGTCAGGTCGGCGTCGGAGATGATCTCGGATTCGCTTACGTTGAAACGGGCGGCGACGGCGGAGAGCATGTCTCCGCTTTGCGCGTAGTAGAGAAATGGAGCGGAGTCGTTGAGCGGCGGCGGGGTTCGGGTCGGCTGTTCGGTCGCGCCTTGTGTGGATGGTGGCGCTGGTGTGAAGGCATTATTCGTTTCGATGAAGGCAGGGATGGTTGAGGTGGGGAAAATGATCGGTTCGGTCTGACCCGCAAACGGGTCGGCAGGCGGCGTTGATGAAGGGGCAGAGGATGTTGGGGTGGAGGGGACTCCCCAAATGGAAGGGGAAGTTCCGCAGGCGGAGATTGTCATCGTGGTTGCGATGAGAACAGCGAGGAAACGTTGCATGATGGAGAGAATTATAATCAGTTATGTTTAATGAAACTTGAGTTATCGCGTGACGAGGTTGACATCTTGCGCGGCATCAAGGGCTTCGATCGTGGTTGAGCCGCGTGTCAGGAAGCCGTCGTATTCGATGCCATGCCCGCTTGAGACCCAGCCGTCGAGCGCAAATGGGATGAAACCATCGGCGGCGATCCATTCGCCGTTATATTTTCGGGCGACATGGACGTGAGCCGCGTTTGAGACGCCGCCTTCGCATGAGGGATGTCCGATGTTTTCATTTTGGAAAAGGTATTCGCCCGGTGTTACTCGGTCTTCGGCTGCAATGTGCATGTACACGAGCGCCCAGCCGGTTTGTTCATAGCCGTCATTATCCAGGTCTTGAATGACAGAGCCTATGCCTGTGCGGGTGATGAGACCATCTGCCATGGCGGTGACCCAATGGGCGCTGGTGAGGCAGCTGCCGGGGTTGTCGGGCGGCGCAAAATCCAATGCGCCCCAGGCGGAGCCTGAGTCCCAGCTTCCGTGCGGACCTCCGGTGAAGTACCAGCTTTCGCCTGCTGGAAATGGAAGCGACATGGCCGGTTGAGTCAGTCCGGCGGGAATTACCGGCTCGACCGCCCGTTTGAACGGGTTGTTGAACAAGACAAAGTAAGTTACCGCGACGCCTGTTTCACTGGTGGCGTATTGCCATGCGTCGTATCCGTAGAGTTCAGAGAAAAAATATTGGATGGCGGCTGTGCCTGCATTGATGGTCGCATCCATGGGGATGACCTGTCCATCGGCAAGCACAAGCGTAGAGATGGCATTTGCCTTCCAAAGATAATAGCCGCGATTAAGGGTATTTGCCGCCCAGGCGGCTTGCCGGTATAAGCCGGCCCGGTTTGGGTCGGCATTGCCCATTGGGTAATCCAATTCGGTTGGGAATGGGTTTGTAACCCATCCGCTTTGATATTCGAGCAGGGCCAGCAGCAGGCGCGGATTGACAGAGTAATTATGGGAGACGACTTCAATGATATCCGCGCCGTTGAGCAAGGCGCCGTTTACATCCTGAGTGTAGCCATTGAGGTAGCCATTCTGGCTGGCAATGAAGTTTCTTAAATTGAAATCAATGGCGGCGGGGCCGTGGATGAGTTCAGAGTCTGGGATGATCTTTAGCGCAGAACCCGAGCCGATGGGTTGCGGCGCCGGGATAAGTAGCAGGACGCCGACTTCCAATGCGTTTGGGTCGCTGATATTGTTTGCATCCATGAGGGTTTGCAGGCTGACGCCATACCGCTGGGCAATATCGCCCAATGTATCACCCGGTTGGACGACATATTCTTCCACATCCTGTCGCGGGGTGGGCAGCGTTCGCACGGCATCTGGTGTCGGGGAACCGGACAGTATCTGATTTTGAAAGCCGACCAAGGGAGAGAGATTTAACGGAACGCGCGTGGGCGTTGGCGGGCGGGTGGCAGTGGCAGAGGGCATGACCGTTGCAGTGGCAGGGACAGGTCGGGACGGATCATTGATGTTTTGCGGGATGGTTGCGCTGGGAATGATAAAGGGGTCATAGGTCGGAAAGACGATTGGCGTTGGGGCCGCAGAGGCACAGGCCGTTATAAAAAAAGCCGCAGCCCATGTTAAGGTTTTTTTATTAAGTAGCATGGGCGTGATTGTACCAAAGGAGAAGGAGCGCGAAAATAAAAAGAGGCGTATCGCAAATACGCCTCTTTCGTCTTTATGCGGCATTACGACTGAAACCCTGAACCCATGATGTAGTTTTCCAGTCCGCGGATCTCGTTTTCTTTGATCTCCAATACGGCAAGCATCACGTCGCGCATGGAGACCAACCCTGCCAATTGGTCATGTTCCACCACGGGCAGGTGCCGAACTTTGTATTGATTCATTAATGCCATGCATTGCTCAATGGTTGTATTTTTTGTCACAGTGACCATTTGCGGGGTCATGACATCTTTGATGCATGTGGTTTTGGCGGCGCGGCCTTGTGCCTCGCCTTTGTAAAGGTAGTCTCTTTCTGTGTAAATTCCTACGATTTTCCCGTTTTCTGTCACCAGCACCGCGCCGATTTGAGCGTCTGCCATCACTTTTAGCGCCTCTAAAACTGTTTGGGAAGCTTCCACAGAATAGTTCTTTGTGAGTTCTTTTGATTCAAGAAGTTTTCGGACTGTCGCCATAGATTTCTTCTCCTTTTGTTGTCTTTTTATCACAGGCAGAATAAAAGTTCATACGGAGAACATCCTGTTATCTCATGACGTTTGTCATTTGATGCGCGGAAAAAACGGGATTAAGTCCCCAGCCACTGGCCTGCCATCTTTGGTAAATTTGCAATGGGACCCTGCCTCGAAGTGCATGGCGGCAGGGACTCTAGGAACATTCTGCCGTATGGTTTGGTCAGCACGCGGCGGTCTAAAATGGCGACGATACCCCGGTCGGAAGCGGTGCGGATGAGCCGCCCGAACCCCTGCCGGAATTTGAGAATGGCTTCGGGCAGATAATATTCATTGAAGGAATCTTCATATAGTTCAGAGCGCGCCGAGATGATCGGGTCGGACGGCACTTCAAAAGGAAGTTTGGTGATAACCACCACCGAAAGCGAATCGCCGGGGACGTCCACGCCTTCCCAAAACGAGCGCGTTCCCAAAAGCACGGCGCGATCGGTCGTCTTGAACGATTCGAGCAGGGCGCTGGGCGAGGTGCCTTCGCCCTGCTCATAGACGAAAATGTCTTCGCGCGCGAGCGGTCCCGTAATGGCTTGCGAAGTTTTCTTCAAAGCGGCATACGAAGTAAACAAAACCAGCATCCGTCCGCCGGTGGCTTTGGCGGTGGCGGTAATGGCTTTATCCAGCATCTGTTGGTAATTGAATGCGTTTGGCTCCGGCATGTCGTTGGCGACGTAAAGCAGGGCGCTTGATGCGTAATCAAAGGGCGAGCCGAGCGCGAGTGTGTCCACTTCATTGGCATCAAGAGTATTGCGGATGTAGTTGAATTCGCCATGTGTGGTCAGCGTGGCAGAGGCGAGGATTACGCTGGCTTTCTGATGCCAGAGATGTTTTTGCACGAGCGGCCCCACTCGCAAGGGGGCGGCGTTTAGCGAGAGTCGTTCGCCGCGCGGGTTGATTTCGATCCAGTAGATCAGGTCGTTGGTGGGGTTGTGCATCAGCCCGGAGGCGGCCGTTTCCGCTTCGGTCATGCGGCGGATGAGCGTGCCCAAACTGCCCATGACATCTTCCACTGCTTCGTGTCCGTCGCTGGCGAGTTCGCCAAGCGCTTTGTAAATTTCATCCAGGGTTTTGATCAGGTTGGACATTGTTTCGCTGATCTGCCCCCAGCGCATTTCGAGGTCATCCCAGCCTTGCAGGGTCCGCGCGGCAGGTGTGATGCGCATTTGCCACGAGTAATTGCTTTGCGGTTGTCCCTGTCGTTGGGCGGCAATGAATTCGCCAAGATACGCAAAGAATTCCTTGGCAAGCTGTTCCACACGGAAGGCCTGGTCGGTGGCGCGTTTGCACTTTTGTTGCAGTAAACCAAAATCGGACGGGCGCAGGGCGCCATGCGTGTCGGTTAGGATCGTGCCAAGCAAGCCCGCCGATGAGCCGCCGAGTTCCTTCAACATGCGCTCAAGATCGCCCTGCGTCATGCGGAAGGAAAGCGCATTGGTCGCTGCTGATTCCATGTGATGCGCTTCATCCACGATCAGGTAATCGAATTCAGGCAAAACCCTGCTGCCTGTTGAAACATCGGAAAGCAGCAGGGCGTGGTTGACGATCAGGATGTGTGAATTTTGCGCCGCCTGTTTTGCGCGATAGAACGGACATGCGCCTCCCATCCTGCCGAGGCATGATTCGGTGGTGCAGGCATCATCCTCCGCCGAGAGTCGGCTCCACACTTCGCGTTCGAGCGGCCCTTGCAAATTCAAGTCGTTGCGGTCGCCGCTGAAATTGTCCAGTTGCCAGACGATCAGTTTTGCAAGCATGCGCATCTCGGTGGCGTTGCTGGGTCCGTGCGAGCGCAGGTATTGAAAGCGGCGCGGGCAGAGATAATTGGAACGTCCTTTGAGGACGGCGGCGCGCACGTTCAAATTCAATGCCGCTTGCAGATCGGGAATATCTTTTTTGATGAGCTGATCTTGCAGGTTGATGGTATTGGTGGAGACAACGACACGGGTGTTGTTTTGATAAGCGAACAAGGCGGCGGGCACCAGGTAGGCAAAGGATTTTCCCACACCGGTTCCTGCCTCAACCATGAGGTGTCCGCCTGCGGAAAGGGCATTCGCTACGGCTTTGAGCATCTCCACCTGCTCGGCGCGGTGTTCGTACGATTCGAAATATTGCGAGAAGGGACCGCCATATTCCAGGAGTGAAGCGGCATAGTCTGGGTCCAGCGGAGTTGGCTCTTCGTTGCGCGCCACCGGCGGGGCATTCTGTTCGGGCGCAGAATCAAATTTCAGGTTGGGGGATGAAGCGCGGCGCGGCGTCCGTTTGGGCTGAATGCCTTCTTTCATCTTTGCGCGCAGGGCTTGTTCAAAGACCCAATTTGAGTCCCATGCGGCGAAGTTGCCGAGGTCAGCGATTTCTTCGAGCGCTTCAAGGGGAAGGTTTTGCGCGATTTCAAAAAGTCTTAAGTAACAGGCATGGGTAACCAGTGCATCGTCGAGGGCGCGGTGGGTGGCGGGAAGCGGAATGCCGAGTTGTTTGCCAAGCGCGCCCAGATTGTAGCGCGTGGCGGTGGGTAAAAGCGCTGAAGCCAGTTCGAGCGTATCGATGGTTTGCTGATATTCAAACAAACCTTTATGACGGAGAAAGCCGACGTCGAATTTGACATTATGACCGAGGATGGGCGCATCGCCTACGAAGGCTGTCAGCTCATGCGCAATGTCTTGCAAGCGGGGAGCCTGACGCACCATGGCATTGTCAATGCCGGTGAGCCCGGTGATAAAGTCGGGAATTTGCCTGCCGGGATTGATGAGCGTGTTGAACTCGCCTTCTTTGCGTTTGCCGTTGAACCGAATTGCGGCGATCTCAATGATTGCGTCGCGGTTTTCGTCCAAGCCAGTCGTTTCGATGTCGAGAGAGACAATGGTGGTCATATTAGAACAAGTGTACCATAGGAGGTTAGGTCATCTGCCGCAGGGCTGGAAACCATTTTCCAACGTTAATGTTTTGTTTTCTGTACTAAAAATTATTCTTTGATAGTTTTTTGTGAAACGTTCCGATCAAGAAACGGCAGCAGGAAGATCCATAAGAACAAGCGGAACAATTCTACGGACGGCATGATATGACGGCGCAGCCCGGCTGTATCTCCGAAATAGCTTAAGAAGAGGGTCGCTGCGGCGATGCCGTACATCCATACTGCCAGCCATGCCCAAGCGGTATGTTGGGGGGAACGTGTTTGGGCGGCATGCGCCATGAGGGTGAGCGCCAGGGCTGTCGTAATCAGGTACACCACGCCGGATTCCGGGTTAACCATCTCTCCGATCTTTAGCAGGAGGTCTCGGTGTATCACTTCGTCTGTGAAGAAGTAGGGCTGCGCAAAATCAGCATTGAGGGTGTCCCAGTCTTCCCAAAGGGTGGTGATGATGAAACCCGGATGCGAGATGAGGAACATGGCATATGCTCCGGCTGCATGTTCATCCGCCCATGCCTGATAGTTTGGCGAGTCAAAATAGCTGGGGGCTTCTTTGTCTGGCATGCCATACGTTCTGAAAAATTCCACACGGGCGGGGTATGGCCAGATAAACGCATCCAGCGAATTCATCAGCGGATAGCGTGTTGCCCGCAGGCTGTCTCGCGCAGAGGCGTATCCGATCATCAAAAAGAAGAAGAGGACCCCAACGGTTACATACAGGCTGGCGACTCTGAACTGTTTCGAGAGAAACAGCAGCAATAAAAGGATGATGGTGATGGGGATCGCATACAAATGCACATCACGTACGAATATCCAGAATACATACCACATGACCAGAATAGCGAGGAGAGTCTTCTCTCTGCCTGACTTGAATGGTATGTCAGACGATGCGGCCCGAAAAACGACCTCAAGCATGAGTCCCAATACGATGGCGAACATCGAGAGCGAAAGCGATTCCGGGCTGAGAACGCTGTCCCATTCCGCAATCTGCGGCGTGAAACCAAACAGCATGATGCTTGCGGCCCCCAGCGCTTTAACGAGAGGATTTTGTACCTGCCGCGCCGCCATCCAGCCTAAAAAGCACCAGCCGAATAGCGCCAGAATATTTTGAAGCAGCGCAATCTTATCGAAACACGGTTGTATTTCACGGTCGTCTTCTTCGCCGATGCCGGGTTTGCCATAGGATGTGATGCGGCATCGCTCAGGATGATTGGCAAGTTTATAGATCAGGTTCGTCGTGAAAAGCCGCTGCCCGGCAAAGATACCCCATGAGAAGATCGAATGGCGAGAGGCGGAGATATAACTGGCTGTTTCCGCGTTTGCGATGGATAACCTTAAGTCTCCATACCAATTGGCGCGGATGTGCACTCCAATGGCCAAGACAGCCAGTATCAACAGATTCGAAAAGAGATTCTTATTGGATTTCAAAGTGTTTCCCGCTTTGATCGTTTCTATTTTGCAAGGCAAGATCCATGAGGACCAGCCCAAACACCCACATGGACAGGCGGTAGTTTGCGATTGAA
Source organism: Chloroflexota bacterium (assembly GCA_013388795.1). Taxonomy (GTDB): domain Bacteria; phylum Chloroflexota; class Anaerolineae; order Anaerolineales; family Villigracilaceae; genus Villigracilis. The sequence continues at coordinate 12,903 of JACAEP010000056.1, forward strand.
AAAATGGTGTGCCGGTGAAGCGCCCAGGTATCTCCAAGAATGGTGGGAATAATGGCGCTGGTTGCAACCGCAAAAACATAAGTACAAACCCAAAGCCAGGGAATGGATGAAGGCGTCTGCCGTTGGATGGCGGCAACCAATATGCCAGCCAGGAACATGACCCCCATGAAGAAGGGGGTAACGGTCTCAGGATGAAGCCCTTCTCCGAGTGAGATTATCCGCTCACGAAAATGTTTGGCGTTTGGAATCACAAAATAGGTCTGGACTCCCTGCTGGAATGCGTCTGGAAAGTCGCGAATCAATTTTTCAAAAACATATCCGGGGTGCGCCGCAAAGAAGCGCGTCACCCCAGTGACGCCATTCTCTTCAAACCAGGCTTGAAATTCGGGAGTATCCGGATCGGGCATGCCTAATTCAGTTTGCATGAATTCCACGCGGGCAGGGTAGGGAAAGAGGTCGCCTATATAAATGTTGATGGTCGAAAGACGGGAACGTCCGCTTTGCTGAAAGGTAACCAACCCCAGAACAAACAAGACGCTGCAAAAAACAATTGCGCCGATCAAAGCCTTGTTCTTTCGAAAACGCGGCGCGAACAGGGTCAGACCGGTCAACCCAATCATGACGATTGCGCCATAATTATTCGTGTCTCGCAGATTTGCCCAAAAGAAATATACCAGCCCCCATGCCAGCGTCCATGGCAGAATGTAGGCTTGTGGGTTTTTATGAAGCGTGAATACAATATGAATCAACAGGGCGAATTGCAGCGCAAATAACGAAAAGGTCATTGACTCAGACATAAGGATGCTGTCCCAGTCTGCAATTTGCGGCGTAAACGCAAAAGCCGGAATGACAAATGCTGTCAAGATTTTCGCTGTCAAACTGTTCATGTGAGAAGCGATGACCCAGGTCAAGGCGCCCCAGCCCAATACCGACAACACGAGTTGAAGCGCAACGATGCCGTCAAACCCGGGTTGATGGATTCGTTTGGAGGTCTCCAAAGAGCCGTTGACCAAAATCTCATACCCGCCTTCCGGTTCGAATATCTTGTAGATGAGGTTGGTCGTCAATAACCGCCTGCCGGTCATCATTTCGACGGAAAACAACGGCACCTGCGAGCCTTCGATAAAAGTGATCGTATCATTGCCGGCGATGGAAAGCAGCGGGTTGCCATATGCATATAGGCGAAAACCCACCCAACCCGCAAGGATAAGCAAGACAATAAACATACCCGCCTTTTGCGACGGCTGACATGCAGTAACCCTTTTGAACATGTTATTCGCGCGGCAGGGCCGCAACAATCCTTTGAATTTGTCCGCTGGAAAGCTTTCGATTTTTGGACTCTTCGCGCAGGAAACTTTTAAGCTGTTTTACTGTCAAGGCAGGTATGGGCGATTCGCCCGCCTCCACCTTAACTTGGTCATGAGTGAACACCAACAGGGCTTTTACCTCAGGGACGGCTTCTTCACCCAGCTGCTTTGCCAGGTATTTTTTTGCCGATGCGACTTCATTTTCCGCTTCAAGATCGGGTCGCCCCAGCCCTTCCTGCCCAAAGATGCGCATGTATCCTGCCATAAACCCGCCGCCGCGGATTTTCCAGCGGTTCTTTTCGTATGCCACTGCGCCGCCTTGGTGATAGGCCACCAGCGCCCAAACCCCGGCAGGCCCCACTAATAAATGCGAAACCGGTGTGGCATAATGATAGATGCTGAATTCGCTGTGCAGACCTTTCAACCCAGCGTCGATCTTTTCGTCACGGCGGGGCGACCTGCCCCAGCGGTTGCCCATATACATGCCGACTTGTGTCATAAAAAAACCGACAATCAGACAAACAAACGAGTAAACCGCCCATTGCGGTTGGGCAAAGGAGATGTACATTCCGCCGCCAAGCACAACCAACGCCCCCAAACTGACCCAATTGCCGATTTTCCCATTTCGTTGAATGAGTTTTTCATTTTTGATGATTCTCATGGTTATTTTTTAAGACTCTCTTCGATTGCATGTTTCATGGCGTCTAACACGTTCACGTCTACCGCTTCTTTCGCTACACGGACAGCGTTTTTGATGGCAAAGGCATCCGAACGCCCATGACCGATGAAGACCAGTCCGTTTACACCCAGCATGGGCGCTGCGCCTTGCTCGGCAGGGTCCATTAACTTTTTGAGGGCGCTCAAGGCGGGTTTTACCAGCAAGCCGCCAATCTTGGTGGCAAGATTGCCATTCTTGATTGTTGTGCGGATGAAATCCACGATCAGCTTGGCGACTGCTTCCGATGTCTTTAACATCACATTGCCGGTGAAACCGTCTGTCACTGCCACATCCACTTTGCCGCCGATGACTTCCTTCCCTTCGACATTGCCATAATAATTCAACTTTGCCGCTTTCAATAAAGGCGTCGCGGCTTTGACTAGTTCATTGCCCTTGCCTTCTTCTTCGCCATTGGAGATGAGCCCAACCTTTGGATTTTTTACGCCGCGCACTTTTTCGGCATAGATGCTTCCAAGAATGCCGAACTGTAAAAGATTTTCAGGTTTGCAATCGGGGTTTGCGCCAATATCAAGGACTACGCAGGATCCCGTCGCCGTCGGGAAGATGGGAGCTAGGGCTGGGCGATCCACGCCACGGATACGTCCAAGCCGAAAGAGGGCAGTAACCATGCCGGCGCCGGTATTCCCTGCTGTGACAAAGGCGTCTGCCTCGCCATGCTTCACCAGGTCCATGCCGACTCCCATGGAGTTTTTGGGGTTGCGCGCGCGCGCCTTCAACACCAATGCCTCGCCCTTATCTTCCATCGTCAACATTTCCGGCGCATGAACCAGGCGAATCTTCAGCCCCTGCGTATCCTGTTGCTTGAGTATGGGGTTGATCTTTATTTCATCTCCGACGAGAATGATCTCCACACCATATTCGCGCGCAGCCTGGACGGCGCCTTCAATATCGGGCGCAGGGTGGTTGTCACTGCCCATTGCATCTACTACGATACGAGCCATATAAATCTCCTGGAGTGATATGCTTGACAAGAAAAGTAACGCGATTATAATACTGCCTGCTTACGCGCTGGTGCTGGAACTGGCAGACAGGCACGTTTGAGGGGCGTGTGGCGCAAGCCGTGGAGGTTCAAGTCCTCTCCAGCGCACAAGCAGAACTCCCATAAAGGGAGTTCGTTTTTTATGGGTGGCGGTTGTGTAATAAATAATTATCCAAAAGGAAGAATAGATGATTAAGTGTTTAGGGCGCTCATTCAATAATGAGGCTGCAGCAAGTGACAGCGCCTTCGGCTTTGGCAAGTTCGCTTAGATCCACAGGCGCTACGCTGAAGCCGCGCTGTTCAAGGCGCGCGCGAGTTTTGGGGAATGTGGCCGGGTAGATGACGTTTCCCAGAATCGGCAGGCAATTTGCGGCGAAGGGTTCTGAGGCGTCTATATCGATCAAGTCAAAGCCGGGGAAGTTGGACGCATCAACCCAGTTGCGATTGATAAGCAAAGTTGTGTCATCAACTCTTGTAACGGCTGTTTTGAGGTGCAGGCAGTCTGTCATTTCCACGCTTCGGGCAGTATACCCGTATGGCGCGAGGGTTTCGTTGAGCTGTGATACGGCTTGTGGGGCGCTGCGGGTGGACATGCCGATGAAGATCTGTTTGCCAAGCACAAGCACATCGCCGCCGTCCAAAGTGGCGGGTTGGGTAATGTGGATCAGCGGACGATAGGGGGCAAGCGCTGGAATGATGGTTTCGATCTCCGGCTTGCGTGAATTGGCGCCAGGCAGGGTAATGACAGCAACCTCGGGGAGGATGAAGGCGGTGTCTTCCACAAAGACCGAGTCTGGCAGGTTGGATTCTGCATCCAATTCGATCACCTGGCAACCCAATTCTGCAAGCAGGTGCACGTAGGCGTCATGTTGTTGGCGGGCAAGGTTCACGTCAATGGGCGCGCGATCGATGTGTGTGATCTCGCATTCGTTGAAGCGAGGGCTGATCTTGCGAGTAATAGCAATGGTCATTTAGCCTCCACCGGATTTATAGCGTATGAGTAGCGATTCGGTGCGAGGGTCTTGAGGACTGTTGAAGATCTTTTCAGGCTCGCCGTCTTCGATCAATTTGCCTTCTGACATGACGATGACGCGATCTGCCACTTCACGGGCGAAGCCCATTTCGTGGGTAACGACGATCATGGTCATGCCTTCATAGGCAACTTTTTTCATGACGTTCAATACTTCACCAATGAGTTCAGGGTCAAGCGCAGAGGTTGGCTCATCGAACAACATGACACGGGGCTGCATGGTCAGGGCGCGCGCAATGGCAACGCGTTGTTTTTGCCCGCCTGAGAGGCGCAGGGGATATTCATCCTTTTTGAAGAGCAACCCCACGCTATCCAGGTTTTGCTCGGCAAGTTCAATGGCTTGTTTTCTGTCGATGCCCTTAACCGTTACAGGACCTTCGATGACATTTTCCAGCACGGTCATGTGCGGGAAAAGATTAAACTCCTGGAAAACCATGCCGGTTTTCAGGCGCACATCATGAATGAGTTGATGCCGCTCTCTGCCTTTTGTTTCTGTGTTTACTTTGATGCCGTCTACTTCTACGGCGCCTCGCGAGGGTTCTTCAAGAAAGTTAATACAGCGCAGAAGTGTGCTTTTGCCGGAGCCGGAACGTCCGATAAGGCAAACTACCTGTCTTTCCGGCACTTCGAGGTTGATGTTCTTTAGGACATGCAGACGCCCAAAGTATTTATCGAGGTCGGTTATTTTTACGATTGGCAGAGATGTCATGTCATCGGTCTCCCTTAGCGAGGCGAGTTTCCAACTTGCTCTGGAAGTATGTAAGAATCAGCGTGAGCGCCCAATAGAACATGGCCGCAATGATGAGCGCTTCAAGGTTGTTGAACTGGGCGCGCCCAACTTTGACTGCGCGCCACATTAACTCATGGACGAAACCTGTTGCGGAGACGAGGGCGGAATCTTTGGTCATGGAGATGAAGTCGTTTCCCATGGGCGGGATGGCAAAGCGCAGCGCCTGCGGCAGGACAATGCGCCTCATGGTCTGACTGGACGTCATCCCCAGCGCCAACGCGGCTTCTCTTTGCCCTTTTCCGACGGAGCTTAATCCGGCTCGAAACGTCTCAGACATGTAAGCGCCGTAATTCAAGCCAAGTGCGGTCACTCCTGCCACCACGCCTGAAAGGTTAATGCCCAGCTGCGGCAAGGCAAGGAAAAAGAAAAAGATTTGCAGGTAAAGCGGGGTGCCTCGAATCAGGGAGACATAAAAAGCGCTAATGGCATAAATGGGCGGAAAATTTGAAAGCCTGCCCAGCGCTGCAAGCAAAGCCAGTGTCACCGCAACGCTGATGGAGAGGATCGAAATCAGCAGGGTTTGCCCAAGCCCCCCGGCAATAAAGATGAGATTTTTGAGGATGAACTCGGAATCTAATTGGATGGTTTGATATTCAAGTTGACCAATCTGGATCTTCTGCCCGCTGAAAAGAAAGATCAGAATGAGAAGCAGGATGACCCAGGATACCCCGACGTGCGCGCGGAATAAGCGCTCTTTGCGGAGTTGCGCCTGATAGAGTAATTCGGCATGGGAAGGTGATGCTTCTTGCTGGGTGGCAGATGTCATTTCTTCCTCCAGGAATGAATGTTAGCGGAAGACCGCCGATGGCAGACCAGGGTTGGGATTGGCAGTTTAAGTTTTTGGGCATATAAGCCCTGATATAAAAAGAAGGGAAGCAGGAGCAGCCCCGCTTCCCTTCTTTGCGAAATTGAGTTATTGATTGGGCGCGACAGTCAGATCCACTTCAAACCACTTGAGCGAAAGTTCGGACAAGCGGCCATCTTCGTGCATGGCTTTAAAGAGTTCGTCCACTTTGGCGCGCAGAGAGGCGGTATCCAGCGTGGAGGATTTATCGAAGGCGGCAGCGAGGTCTTCCGAATATACAGCCCCATCCAATTTGATCACGGGCATTCCTTCCGCAATGTTGGCATTGACGACGGTTTCAGAAGTTACATACGCTACAAAGTCGGTGCGCCCGGCGGCAATGGCTTGCGCGCATTCCTGGTCGGTTTCGAGCGGAACAACCGTCACGCCTTCGGGCACGCTGGCGTAAATGGAAGATTCGGGCAGCCCCAGTCCTTCCATGTCATTGTTGAGCCAGGCTTCATAGGTGGTTGCCGCCCCGGCGCAAACGGACTGCCCAGCCAAGCCATCCAATGAATCGATGCCGGAACTGGCAGCAACTGCCATGACCGCAGGGGTGTAGTAATATGGCACGCTAAAGTCAAGCACCTGCTGGCGGGTTGTGGTGATGGTCATGGAGCCAACGCTCACATCCCATTTGTCTGCCCAGGAACCGGCAGTGATCGCATCCCATGAAGGGGTGGCGAAACAGGTTTCCACGCCCAGAGAATCTCCGATGGCAATGGCAACATCGACATCAAAGCCCTGCATTTCGGCAGTGGTAAGGGCGTCGCTCGGACATTTGGTATCAGAAGGGCGTGAGCCGTCAGTGTTCAAGAAGGATTGTGGCGCATAGTTTGGATCGGTGGAAACGAGAATATATCCGCGTTCTTGGATGGCTCCGAGCAGATCTGAGGCGGCGGCTCCGCCTCCGCCGCCGCCACATGCGCTCAGCGCTAGAGACATCATGACAAGCAGGCTGGCAAGGGTAAATAGTTTTTTCATTTTCTCCTCCGATGAGAAATAAAATAGATGACAGATTTTTGCTGTCACGGACTGTTCACAAATCCGCAGGTTAAGCATAGACTATTTTTTTCGATTCTGCAAGGATTTTGTTTGTGTAATTTGAAAATGGTAGAATTATCGTACAATATTTTGGAGGCAAATCGAATGACAATCGTATTTCCCAGCGTGGAATGGTTGCAAACGTTGGAACAGAAATTGAATTTAGATGCAGTTCATGCTGAGATTGCAAAAAATTGGGAAGGGGACTTGTTTTTTTCTATTGAACCGGCGGGGAATCTTAAAGAGCCAGTGATGTTTTATCTTGACCTTTGGCATGGTTCCTGTAGAAAAACGGAATACAAAGCAGACCCGGCAAATTATCCAAACCCCGCGTTTACTCTGACGGCGCGTTACGATGATATTACTGCAATATTGTCCGGTAAGTTAAATCCTATGACGGCTATGATGACCATGAAGCTGAAAGTCAATGGGAATATGGGGTATATGATGCGTAACGTTCCGGTCATATTGGATTTTGTGCGCTGCGCTCAGGAGATTACTGCCGAAATTCTCTAGCGCCTGCGTAACATCAGGGTACAAACGGCAATTGAACGCTTATACGCCACTTGACTTGTTTGGCAAAAATGATTTGGTACTAATGAAAAAAGCCCTCTCGCGCAGAGAGGGCTCGTTCGTTATATTCACCCGTCCGTTGAGCGAGAGGCGTAAAAAGCGGCCAAAGAATGCATAGATTAAAACTCATCTTCCTCTTCCAGCCATTCATCGTCTTCCTCGCTATCCACATCATCCTCTTCCCATTCATCCAACTCTTCATCCTCTTCCCACTCATCTTCCTCGGACGATCCTTCCGTGGGAGAGTAAGTTATACAGCCGGTGTCCGGGTCAAACTCCACTGCAGCGGCGCCGCACAACCCTTCGTCTAAAAACACACAATCAACGTAATGACACTTAATTCGGGGCATTGCTCGAATCCTCCTAATCTTGGTATTGAAACAGCCGCGCAACGGACAAAGCAAACAGAATTGTCATGGCCACTTGAGAAGTAACGCAGAAAGGGCAGAGCGCCCGAATCACCCAAATTTCAAGATACACCAGATACAGCGTAAAC
>JACAEP010000161.1 GCA_013388795.1 Chloroflexota bacterium
TGTGAACCTGACGGTGGAGTTGATCGTACCGGTCGCGCTCGAACAGGGTTCCAAGTTCGCCATTCGTGAAGGCGGTCTGACCGTCGGCGCGGGTGTCGTCACCAAGATCATTGCGTAAGACACTGAAAGTAAGGTAGTAAAATGGCTTCCAAGAAGAAAGACATTCGTCCGGTGATCACCCTGCAGTGCAACGACTGCAAGGAACGCAACTACACCACCGAAAAGAATCGCCGAAACGATCCAAACCGGTTGGAATTCAAGAAATATTGCGGCCGGTGCAAGAAACATACGGTCCATCGCGAAACGAAGTAATGTTTGGGGCGGGGCTTGTCTCCGCCCTACCTTAGGCCAGTGGCTCAATTGGCAGAGCTCTCGTCTCCAAAACGAGCGGTTGTGGGTTCAAGTCCTACCTGGCCTGCCTAAGGCACAACGCCGCGACTCGCGGCGTTTTAGCCGTAAAAACCCGAAGGAGAAAACCCTTGGCTGAGAAAGCAAAGCAAGTCAAGAAAAAGGAAAACGCCATCCAGCGTTATATTCGTGAGACCACGGGCGAGCTAAGGAAAGTCAGCTGGCCGACCTGGACTGAGGCGCGCCGCCTGACCGTGCTCGTATTGCTGGTTATGTTTGTAGTAGGCTTTTTCCTTGCCGGTGTGGATTTTCTTGCCGGAGAATTAATGAATCTGATCATTCTCTGATCTCGTTTGAATTGAGGAAGTAATGGATTTACCGGAGCCGCAAGAGCAGTTTGAACAGGAACCGATAGAAGAAACAGCCGCCGAGCAGTCTTCTGCCCAGGCGGATGCTCCCGCTTCTGAGTCGGACTCGACGCCTGCTCCTGCTCCCGAAGTTAAGATTCCAGCCAATCTTCCGCCCGTTGAAGCGACGGTTGAAGGTCCAGCATGGTATGTCATCCACTGTTACTCTGGTTATGAGAACAAGGTGCGTCACAACCTGGAGCAGCGCATCGAAACGATGGGCATGAAAGATATGATCTTCGATGTTGTCATCCCGACCCAGGAAGAGATTGAAGTGAAGGATGGCAAGCGCCGCACGGTGGAACGCCATATCTTTCCCGGCTATGTGCTGGTGAACCTGATCCTCACTGAAGAATCCTGGTATGTGGTTCGTAATACCCCCGGTGTGACCGGCTTCGTTGGAATGGGGAACAATCCCACTCCGCTGCGCCCGGAAGAAGTGGCGCAGATCGTCAAACGCATGGAGGCTGAATCGCCCACGGTCAAGGTCACGTTCAAGCAGGGCGAGCGCGTCCGCATCATTGATGGGCCGTTCAACGACTTCCGTGGTGTGGTCTCCGAGATCGATATGGAACGCACCAAGGTGCGTGTGATGGTTAGTTTCTTCGGGCGTGAAACGCCGGTGGAACTGGACTTCCTGCAGGTAGAGAAGTCGTAACAGTGTAGGTGAAAACTAAATGGACAGTAGCAGGCTAAAACAAAGCCTGATGCGGTGGGAGGGTCTCCCAGAATGACCCGCTAAAACCACACCTGTACCTGCCTCATGGGTGCAGGCAAGGAGTAAATAAAATGGCGAAGAAACTAAAAGCAATTGTACGTCTCCAGCTTGAGGCTGGAAAGGCAAACCCCGCCCCCCCGGTTGGTCCGGCGTTAGCAAGCCATGGCATCAACATCATGGCATTCTGCAAGGAATACAACGCTCGTACCTCGAACCGCCCCGGCGAAGTTCTGCCTGCTGAGATCACAATTTATACTGATGGGTCTTTCACCTTTGTGCTGCGCACGTCGCCCGCTGCGGTGCTTTTGCGTAAAGCCGCGAAGATCGAAAAGGGCTCCGGCGTTCCGAACAAGGAAAAGGTCGGCAAGGTGACCCGCGCCCAGATCAAGGAGATCGCTGAGTTGAAGATGAAAGACCTCAACGCGATCAACCTCGAAGGCGCCATGCTTCAGATCGAAGGCACCGCCCGCTCGATGGGTATTACGATAGTTGACTAATTAATTGTGGGAGGATGGCTTCGGGCTATCCGCTTGTACCACGGAGGATAAAATGGCTAAACACGGAAAAAAATACACGGCAGCTCTTGCCAAAGTTGATGTTGACAAGATTTATACTGCAAAAGAAGCAGTCGCCCTTGCCAAAGAAACCAGCATTACCAAGTTCGATTCTACTATTGAAGTTCACATGCGCACCACGCTTGATTCGCGCCAGTCTGATCAGCAGCTGCGCGATGTGGTTGTGCTCCCTCATGGCTTGGGTAAGACCGTGCGCGTTTTGGTCTTTGCTCAGGCAGAAGGCGCTGCGGCTGCCCGTGCTGCCGGCGCGGATTTCGTTGCGGACGATGACGAATCCCTGAAGAAGATTGAAGGCGGCATGCTCGATTTTGATGTCGCCATTGCCACCCCCGATGCGATGGGGAAGGTTGGTCGCCTGGGTCGTGTGCTTGGTCCGCGCGGCTTGATGCCAAACCCCAAGGCTGGCACCGTTGTGCCCGCTTCAGATATGGACCGCGCCATCAAGGAAGCCAAGGCGGGTCGTGTGGAATACCGTCTCGATAAGAGTAACAACATCCATGTTTCCATCGGTAAGGCTTCTTTCGATGCCCAGAAGCTGTATGAGAATTATGTTGCCCTGATGGACGCGATCAACAAATCCCGCCCGTCTGGCGCCAAAGGCAACTTCGTGAAGCGCATTACGGTCGCTTCCACCATGGGACCGGGTGTGAAGGTCGATCCTAATGAACACATTGCTGGAGAAGGATAGCAAGATATCCTATAATTCCTGAATACCCACTTCGCCAATGACGGCGGGTGTTCTGCAAAAGGTCGTGCGGAGTATGAGACCAAAGCGGAACTTAATATCCTGCTCAGGTGGAGACCCAGTAGCATGTTTCGGCGCCTCCGCGCTGTTCCCGTAAGGGAGTGCGAAAAAGTCTTTGCCTGCGAGAGTGGCAAAGACTTTTTTTGAAAGGAGGTGAATACCCTTTGGCAATTTCAAAACAACGCAAGGAAGAAGTCTTGGCTCAGTATAACGACTGGGTCAAGCGCAGTCAGGCGGTCATTCTCGTGGAGTACACCGGCGCGAACATGAAGTCGCTCGATAATCTCCGCGCGAAGATCCGTGAATCTGGCGGCGAATTCCATGTGGTCAAGAATACGCTGGTCCGCCGCGTCTTTGCGGACAATGGCATGGAAGTCCCCGGCGACATGCTGGTCAAATCCACCGCTGTTTCATTCGCGTTCAACGACCCGGCTTCCACCGCGAAAGCGCTGACCGATGCCACAAAAGGCAATGAGTTCGTCAAAGTCAAAGGCGGTTTCATGGCTGGCAAATCCTTAAACCCTGCTCAGGTCAAGGCATTGTCTGACCTGCCGCCGCTGCCCGTTATGCGCGCAACCCTGCTCGGCGTTTTGCAAGCCCCGGCGGGCAAACTCGTTCGCACGCTCGCAGAACCCGCCCGTGGTTTGGCTGCCGTCATCAA